>DATMMZ010000152.1:0-2303 GCA_035569455.1 Mycobacterium sp.
GGGTGCAGGACCCACTGCCAGGTCACTGTGGTTCCGGTGCCCGCGGGGCTGAAGCTCCACTTGCCCTCGACCGAGCTGACCAGCGGAGCCAACGGGCCCTTGACGCCGGAGAGCGTATAGCCGAACGACCGCGGCGGGTCAACGCTGGTCAGCTCCTCGCGCGCGCTGCCACCACCGACCATCAGGACGACGCGGGTCTGGCCCGCCGCATCCCAACCACCCGTTTGTTGCCGGACCTCTTTGATCGGTGGGATCGGCCCGTACCAGCGAGAACAAATCAACTCCAGCGGTATCGGCAATGTGCGGGCGAACGCATCCTCGACCGCGACGGGTATGGCTCGCGATTGCTCGACTACGACAGACTTCGCCATTGGAAATCGGGGGCGCGGCGCGCGCGTGGCGGACCCGTTCCCCATCCCCCTTCCGGTGTTGAGACCTAAGCGGCAGCTTGAACATTACGCACACGATCGCAGCCTCAGCGCGCCAGCCGGGGGGCAGCCCGGGCAGTGATCAGCGGCAGGTCAAAGAAGCTTTGAATGCCCGCCGGCGCGGCACAGGTTGCGGGGACCGCATTCACGCAATGTGCTGCGGTCGCGACCACCCCGGGGTTGCTCTTCAATCCGGCTGCCACGCTTTCCGGCTGCCATCCCTTAACCGTCACAAAGGTGTCCGGATTTCCGCGCACTTCGATCTCGTAGCGTTCCCCTGCAGGCCCGAAAGACCAAGGTGGATCGAGGTTTTCGGACCCCATCAGCCAGTTCACGGTGATCTGGACGACCACCGTCTCGCCCACCAGCGCTTCCCAGTGGAAGCGGCGCCCGGCGACCTGTCCGGGCTCGATCACCCCGATCGGCGAGTCGATCGGGGCGGTCGCGACGGCCACCTCCTGCGACGAGCGGATCTGGGGATCGGCGGCAAAACCCAACCGATCGACACACAGCCGAACCGACTGGATGAAGCCGCCGTTGAGCAGCTTTTGCATCGGCCCAGTCAACGCGCTGTCTGGTGTGCCGCCGAAACCCATCACGTAGCGCAGCACATCCGGTGCACCGTAAGTACGAAGGTCTGAAAACTCTTCGGAGCGAACGAAAGTCACGCCGGTGGACATCACTGACAAGAGCAATGGGAAAAGCTCGGTGGCCGCCCCAGGTCCGATGCCGGCGCCGTGCAGCGTCGCGTTACCGGCCTGCGCGGCGATTTCCAGCGGCGCGGCCTCCTTTTCGGTCGGGTAGAACCAGCCCAGCGGGGTGACAACGTTTTTGCCCGAGCGCAGCAGTGCGGCGACCTCATCGACGCTAGGCAACAACGGTGCGTAAATCACCGCGTCGGCGTCCAGCGCGAGCACTTCGTCGATGCTGTTGGTCGCGGTCACTCCGAGCGGCGATGTACCAATGATCTCGCCGACGTCTTTTCCGCTCTTGGCCCCCGAATGTACCCAGCAGCCCACGAGTTCGAGTTCGGGATGATCCAGCACACCTTTGATCGCCGCGACGCCGACCGACCCGGTTGCCCATTGCACGACGCGCAGGCTCATGAACACGTTCTACACCATCGGCGGGGGCGGCCTTCAGTCGTGCGCCTCGATCACCTGGTAGACGTCCTCGGCGTAGCGAGCCCGGATGGTTTTCTTGTCGTACTTGCCCACGCTGGTGCGTGGAATTTCGTCGGCGAAGGCCCACCGTTCGGGCAACCACCACCGAACGACCTTGTCCGAGAGGAACTTTCGCAGATCGCCTGCGGAGACGGACGCGTCTTCGTTGACCACGACGACGGCCAGCGGCCGTTCCTGCCAGCGCTCGTCGGGAACCCCGACGACCGCGGCCTCGTGCACGTCCGGGTGCCCGATCAGGCAGTTCTCCAACTCGACTGAGGAGATCCATTCCCCGCCGGATTTGATGACGTCCTTGGCGCGGTCGGTCAGCGTGATGAAGCCCTGCTCGTCGATACGGCCAACGTCGCCGGTGCGCAGCCACCCGGACTCGAATTTGGACGCGTCGCGGCCGCGGTAATACCCGCCGGTGATCCACGGGCCGCGAACTTCGACCTCGCCCACGGCTTTGCCGTCGGTGGGCAGCACGTCGCCGTGGTCGTTGACGATTCGGGCTTCCACACCGCATAGGGGTCGTCCCGCGGTGCCGCGAAACGCCCAGTGTTGCTCCTCCGGCGCTCCCCGCGGTGGCCACGCCATGGTGGCCAGCGGCGATGTTTCCGTCATGCCCCACAGCTGCCGGATCTGGACGTCGTGTCGTTCTTCGTAGATCCGCATCAGCGACACCGGAACGGCCGAGCCGCCGCAGATCACC
>DATMMZ010000153.1:0-8862 GCA_035569455.1 Mycobacterium sp.
ATTTGTCCTAGATCGACTGGCTCTTGAGTCCGTCCGCGATCAGCGTGAACGCGGGAATCGGGTCTTCGGACACCGGAAGGGGGAAGAGGGGGACGTGGTCGGCTCCAGCGGACAAATGCTCACCGATCCTTGCGACGGTGTCTTTGGTGCCTCCAACAGGGACGAGCGCATCGAGCAACGCATCGCTCGGATCGTCCCCCAACTGCAGGTCCGGGAAACCCGTCTCTTTCAGATTGTTGACGTAGTTCTGTAGTTTCAGATAGGGGTTTAGCGCCCATTCACGCACAATCGAGCGAGCTGCGGCCTGGTCTTTCCCAGCGACGAAGCTCTGGACGACCGCCAGCACCGGCCCTTGGCCCAAAGTCTCGCGTGCTTTCTTCGTGTGTTCCACTGTGGTGAAGTATGGGAGGGCTCCGGCGGTTCGGTCCGCGGACAGCCGCAGCACCTTCTTCCGTAGCGCCGCGAGGATGATTTGATCCCGGGGAACACCGAGTTGTAGTAACCGGTCGACGTACTCGGACAACACCTGGTACGGCTTCTGGTATGCGTCTCTAACAAACTCCCGGTGCCCGATGCCGACACCGAGCAGGAACCGGCCGGGGTGCCGCTGCTCCACCCGATGGAAGGACGCGGCGACCTTGTCAGCAGGCTCCGCCCAGACGTTGACTATCGCGGTCCCGACGGCGACGGACTTGGTCGAATCCAGCACCGATTCAGGGATTTCAAGGTCACCGGGCGCGTTGCCCGCAATCCAAACCGTGCCGTATCCGAGACCCTCCAGGACTTGAACCCGTCCCGAGGGGAACAACTCGTAATACCGGGGGGCAGGAACATACGCGCCATAGCTGCCAAGGGTTGGAGTCGCCATAATTTGGATCGTAATCCCAGGCGGTCGCTACTTCGCCCCTCTGGCGGGGCCGCTGAAGGGCTCGGCCCTGACGACCCGGGTGCGAAACGGACGTTAGTCACCTCGGGCGGGCTACCTCACCGCCCGCGCAGTCCTAGACTGGCCGAGTGCCTAAGTTGCGACTAGCCGGCGTTCCGGCAGCTGACGCCCTGCTGGACGAGAATCCTCTCGCTCTTCTCATAGGTGCACTGCTCGACCAGCAGCAGACGATTACAACTATCGAAACTTAGCCGCTGATTCTCAGACTCGGACGTCGGTTCGGCCTCCGGCCGGATTCGTTAGCGAGTGAACTGATTGCCGAGGGTCCCGAAAACTCTCGCAGATGGGCTCGCGTTCGACGAGCATGTGAGGGGTGACCGCGGTCGAAGCTATTGAGCCGGTGCCATTTATCGACGGCATCGTCTACGGCGAAGGACCCCGATGGCACAACGACCGGCTCTGGTTCAGCGACGGACCGGCAGGTCGGGTGTGCTCGGTGGGCGAAACTGGTGACGTCGCCGTGGAGGCCGAGGTCGAGCACGCCTCCGGGCTGGGCTGGCTGCCGGACGGGACGCTCGTGGTGTCCGCCCTCTTGGAGCCAAAGATCCACCACGTCGACGCACAAGGGCAGGTGGCAGCGACGTACGACCTCAGCGACCTCGCCTGGTCGACCAACGACCTGTGCGTCGCCCCTGACGGTCGTGGCTACGTCGACCTTTACGGAGGTCAGGCCAGCGCGACGGGGATGGAAGGCGCGATCGGCCTCGTCGACCCCGTCGGGGGCGTGCGGATCGTGGCAACCGATCTCGCCGTCCCGAACAGCCTCGCCTTCCTGCCCGACGGGTCGACCCTCGTCGTCAGCGAGACGAACGGGTCGCGGATTCTCGCGTTTCCGACCGAAGCCGACGGAAGCCTTGGCGCCCCAAGCGTGTTCGCCGATCTCGGCGAACATCGGCATCCCGACGGCCTCTGCGTCGACGTCGAAGGCGGGGTGTGGGTCGGCTGCTACGACACCGGTGAGTTCCTCAGGGTCGTCGCGGGCGGCACCGTCACCCACCGCGTCGCGATCGACCGTGGATGGGCTATCGCACCCGCCCTCGGCGGACTCGACGGGCGGACGCTGTACATGGTGGTCGACGAGACCACCCCGGAGGGCCTCGTGAAGGGCGAGTCCACGGGGTGGATCATGCGGGCGCGGGTCGAGGTGCCGGGTGCAGGATCGCCCTGAGATCGTGGATCCGTCAGATTGGGCGCCGGAGGCCTGACCCTTCCGACGCAGAACGTTCACTTCGGGTGGGCTACCTCAGCGCTGCGCGTCCTAGACTGGCCGAGTGCCGAAATTGCAGCTTGTTCAAGATCCGGCCGCCGACGCACTGTTGGATGCCAACCCGTTCGCGTTGCTGGTCGGAATGCTGCTCGACCAGCAAGTGCCGATGGAAACAGCCTTCGCGGGACCGAAGAAGATCGCTGATCGGATGGGCGGCTTCGACGCCCGTGAGATCGCCGATTACGACCCGGACAAGTTTGCCGCATTGTGCTCGGAAAAACCTGCGATACACCGCTTTCCGGGATCGATGGCCAAGCGTATCCAGGCGCTGGCGCAGATCATTGTGGACCGTTACGAGGGTGACGCCGCGGCAGTGTGGATGGCCGGTGAACCAGACGGCAACGAGCTGCTGCGGCGGCTCAAGGCGCTACCCGGTTTCGGCGAGCAGAAAGCGCAGATCTTTCTGGCATTGCTTGGCAAGCAGTACGGCGTGACGCCGAAGGGCTGGCGGGCGGCGGCCGGAGAATTCGGCCAACCCGGCACATGCATGTCCGTCGCCGATATCGTCGACGCGCGTTCACTTGGGCAGGTGCGGTCGCACAAGAAGCAGATGAAGGCAGCAGCGAAGGGAAAGGCGGCAACGTGAAGACACACATTACGTGTCCGTGCGGCGAAGCCATCGTCGGCAAGGATGAGGATGAGCTGGTCGAATTGACCCAGGCTCACCTTGCCAGCGTTCATCCGGGTCTGGAGTACGACCGCGACGCAATTTTGTTCATGGCCTACTGACCCCTGTTGATCGGGGCGTTACGGCACCACCGTTGAGCCGATGGTGGGCATGAACTGACACTGCTTTTCCTTGGTGGTGACCTGGCCGAAGATCGTCGACATGACGCTGCCCGAACCGGTGTCGACGATCGCGGTCAACGTCGTTGGTCCGTCGGCATTGATGTCTGAGCGCGGCTTGAGCGTGGCCGTTCCGGATTTGCCGGTGGTCAGGTTCACCCAGGTGACGTTCAATGGCAGCCTCTGCACCTCGGCGGGCCCAGGGGTGCCGACCGCGGTGAACACATACGCGGTCTGGCCGGGCCCGGGACCGGGAAGCGGGATCTTGGCCGGCCCCGCCACCGATAGCGCGGTAGCGATAGCGCTGCTGCCGTCCGCAAGGCAATTAGTGCCGATCGAGGGATACATGAAGTCCTGGGTGGGCGGGGCGTCGGGGCCAAAGCCCGGGGCTGCCGCGGGAGCGGCGGCCGTGGCAGGGGCTGGCGCGGGTGCTGGCGCCGGCGCGGGAGCGGGTGGGGCGGCAGCGGGTGCGGGTGCGGGTGCCGGCGCTGCGCCTGGCGCCGCGGCGGGCACAACGGTCCCGGGCGCGGGTGCCGCCACAGGCGGCGTTGCCACCGGTGCCGCAACGGGCGCCGGGCCCGCCGCTTGGGCTGGATCGATACCCGTCGGCAGGTGTGCCTGCGTACCGGGCACCACACCGACCGGTGGCACATGGGGCACCGGGGAGTTGTCAGGCGGGGTGACGCCATTCGGCGCCGGGGCGGGCGCACCGGGAGCCGCCACGCCCAGGGGAGGAGACCCCAGATTCGGATTGGTCGGCTCTTGCACGAACTGGTTCACCGACGCGGCCACGTTTCTGGACTCGGTCGGCGCCGTCGGATTGTGGGTGAACGCTTCAGCCGCGGCCATCAGCAGCTGTGTCGCCTGCGCTGGGTTGCTGGCCGCTTGCTGGATTATCGGACTCAACTGAGCCAACGCCGGAAGGCCCGGGAGCTGCTGGGTGGGATTCGGCGGCGGCGTCGCCGGGTCGGCTGCCGCGCTCGGGCAGAGCCCGAACGCGGCAGCCGTTGCCGTGGCGACGGCGGCCAAACCTTTGGACAGATTCCACATGCGTGCCACGGTGTCCTCCCGGTCGTCGGTGCTGGGTTAGCCGTCTAACAGGCTGCTCAGGGCAGCGCGGAGAGCAGCGACTGAGGTGTGGGTGCGACGGGCGCCGGTGCAGCAGCGGCCGGCGGAGTTGCTGCCGCCGGCGCCCCCGGGGCGACACCGGATGCGAGCGCCGGCAGGTCGCGCGGCAGCGAAATCTGCGGTGGCACATTCAGCGGCAGGCCGGGCAGCGCCGGCATGTCAATCTTCGCCTGCGGCACCCCAGGAGCGGACGCCGGCGCGGCGGCGGAGGCAGGTGTAGCAGGGGTGATGATGCCAGGGATGGATGGCATCCCCGGAATCGCTGGAGCCGCCGGGGCGGCCGGTGCTGCCGGCGCCGCCGGTGCCGTTAACCCCGGGATCGAAAGAGCCGAAGGGGCGGCTGGTGCTGCCGGAGCCGCTGGTACTGCCGGTGCCGCTGGTGCCGTAAGCCCGGGGATCGGTGCGTTGACCCCGGGGATAGTAGGGGTTCCGGCCGGCGCGGGTGTGGCGGCTGCCGGCGGCGTTAAGCCGGGAATCGACGGGATTCCCGCCGAAGGGGAGGCGGGCGTCGCCCCGGTGGCGGGGGTTAGCCCCGGGAAGGTGATCCCGGGAGCGGAGGGCGCAGCCGGCGGGGTGGCGCCGAGGGCCGTCGCGAGATTCTGCAGAATCTGCGGTGCGTTGGCCGCCGAGGCGATCAGCTGCTGCGGAATGTTCGCAACGGCCGAGATGTCCGGCGCGGGCGCCGGTACCGGCGCGGGGTCAGCGTGGGCGATGCCGCCCGTCAGTAGTGCGGCGGACGACCCGACGACGACGGCGGCTGCGCGCAAGTAGGTCCAGATGGTTGGCATGACTCTCCCTGGTTATCGACGACAGGTTCCGGGCCGAAGTTACTTTGATACTGGTGTGACTCAAGTGACACGTGTGGCATTTATTGGATCGTTACCCATACGAGTGGTGGCAGTGACCGGGCGCCCGGTCGCCGTGGCCGGCTGGCAAAGTCCGCCACGCCACGGACGACCCCGGTGATGACGGACGACGACACAGCGCCCGCCGCAATCGCTAAAGTCGGGCGGATAGATACCACCTCGCCCGCCCCGGCGGCAACCATCACGCAACGGCTCGCGCCTCGGCTAAACGCTGCCGCGCCGGTGCTGTTGATGTTGAGCGTCGCCGCGCGGCTCGCCTGGACATACTTGGTGCCCAACGGCGCAAACTTCGTCGACCTGCACGTTTACCTCGGCGGCGCGGCCGCTATCGACCATCCCGGCACCCTGTACAGCTACGTGTACGCCGACCAGACGGCGGACTTTCCGTTGCCGTTCACATATCCGCCGTTCGCGGCGGTCGTCTGCTACCCGCTGCACCTCTTGCCGTTTGGCCTGGTTGCCTTTGTGTGGCAGATCGCCACGATGGCCGCGTTGTACGGCGCCGTGCGGGTCAGCCAGCGTTTGCTGGGTGTCCCCAGCGGCGCTGGTCACCGCGTCGCGATGTTGTGGACGGCGATCACCATCTGGATCGAGCCGCTGCGCAACAACTTCGACTATGGGCAGGTCAATGTTTTTGTGATGCTGGGGGTGCTCTGGGCGGTCTACTCCACGCGTTGGTGGGTTTCGGGGCTGCTGGTGGGCGTGGCGTCCGGGATCAAGTTGACGCCGGCAATCGCCGGTGTCTATCTGGTCGGCGCCCGGCGCTTTGGCGCAGCCGCGTTTTCGGCGGTCGTGTTCCTTGCCACCGTCGGGATCTCGGCTTTGGTTGTCGGCGATGACACCCGCTACTACTTCACCGAGCTGCTGGGCGACGCGCACCGGGTTGGGCCGATCGCCAGCTCGATCAATCAATCCTGGCGCGGTGGGCTCTCGCGGATCCTGGGCCACGACGCCGGCTTTGGTCCACTGGTGCTGGCCGCTATCGCCGTCACCGCGGTACTGGCAATCCTGGCCTGGCGGGCGCTGGACGGGTCGGATCGGCTGGGCAGGCTGTTGGTGGTCGAGTTGTTCGGGCTGCTGCTGTCACCCATTTCGTGGACCCATCACTGGGTGTGGTTGGTGCCGCTGATGATCTGGCTGATTCATGGACCACTATGCGAGCGACCCGGCGCGCGGTTTGCGGGCTGGAGCTGGTTGGTGCTCACCATCATCGGCGTGCCGTGGTTGCTGCTCTTTGCGCAGCCGACCATTTGGCAGGTCAGCCGGCCGTGGTATCTGGCCTGGGCCGGGCTGGTCTACATCGTGGTGGCGGTGGCGACCTTGATCTGGATCGCGATGACCGGGCGACACGCCGCCGGGCGTGACTGCCCGGCACCTCAGCGACCCGTTCCCCGCAAGCGGGCCGTGCCCCCAGCGCGCGCTGGGTCGTCGGGGGGTTAGTCCGCGACGATCCCGTCGATATCGCGCGCCATCGCAATGTCGTTCTTGGTGATGCCGCCCTCGGAGTGCGTAACCAGCGCGAAAGTCACCGTCCGCCAACGAATATCGATATCCGGGTGATGGTCTTTGCTCTCCGCGTGCTCGGCCACCCGGCGCACAGCGTCGATGCCGGCAAGGAAGCTCGGAAACTTGATCGATCGGCGCAGCGCACCGTCGGCACGCTCCCAGCCGTCCAGGTCGGGCAGTGCGGCGTCTACTTGCTCATCCGTTAACACAGCCATGACGTACTCATCCTCTCTTCGTCGAAATACGACTCTACCTGCGGTTATACCCCTCAAATCCCTCGCGGGGACCTAGCAACAACACCCCTACTACAAGCCGGGGGTGATTTTCGTTCGTCTGCGTGGCTCTGAGAGGCTGCCCAGTTCCAGTGTGAGCAGCGGACTACCCTTGCGAATAGCCGCAATGAACTCATCCCAGCGTGCAGAATCACCTTCGGCGCGCTGGGTTCGCGACCGGCAGCGAAGAAATCCTTCGCCCGGAGTACGTAGTCCATCTGCGAACTCGATGGCAACGCCATGCAGACGAAAGTCAGCCTCGAACCCGGATCCAGCGTAGTCGCGGTCAATCGAATCAAGCGTGAACCTTTCGGCTCTAACCAGCGGTCGCACCCAGGCAGACACCAACTGCCCACGGGCAGGATCCCTTCTGAATCCTGGACCCTCTGGGGGGTTAATCCGCTTAGCTTCCTCGTCCGCGTCGTACTCATCCTCGTTCTCAAACTTAATTTCGACGTAAGCGAGATGCGTTGACGTCACCACCCATATGCGCCACGTTGTCGGCTTCAGGCGGAGGAACTCGGCGTGCGATCCCATAATTTCCGCCGGATCGACCAGGGCGGCAATCGCGGTGTCAACGGCGCGCGGGGCCCTGTAACGCGTATTTTGGAAAGACGTTGCTATTAGGTGCGCGTCGAGCGCATCTTGCTGCGATGCTGTAATCCTCATCTTTTCTCCGATCCGGACCTCATTTTGGCGGGCAGGATTTGGTGGCGATGGCAACGGCGGCGACTCATAGCCGTAGAAGCGACATCGCCCAGACTCATAACGCCGAGATCAGTTGCCGCTGGGAGCAGCTCCCCATAGTCGGTGGGCAGCTTTGCGCTGCCAGCACACGCACTCGGGCTGCGTCTCCGGAACGTTCTGAATCGTGTTGCACCGCGGGCACTTCACCGCCCGCATGCCCGGTGGCGCCTTGGGCAGGCCGCGCCGAGCGCAAACGATTGGCCCACGGGGAGGTTCTTCTTTTGGCCGATCGCGGCTGTGACGGCCCCGAAGATCAGGCAGATGACAATGATGGTCCCCAAGCCCACGTGCCCCACTTCTAGCTTCTTTCTCTTATGGATTGGAACCAGCCGATCCGGCGTCTTTGATGATGTTGACCCAAAACTTGGGCACCGTCGTTTGGCCACCGTTCTGAGTCTTGTACGTTTCCGCACCTTGAACTTGGCACCACATGGTGACTGCGTCGCCCCGGACCACATTGGCGAGAATTGATGGGTCGTGTGCCTCAATCATTGTGTTCTCCGAGTAGTCGCCAGGCTGGGCACCCGTGTTTGCCCGAAGCTCTGATTTTCCCGTCGCTGCGTCGAACTGCGTCACGACCCCGTAGACGATGATCTTTCGACCTTTGTTGGAGTCCGGATCCTTTACAAGAACGGCGTAGTCGCGTGGCGAGAGCGATTGATAGGTCGACGGGTCCAAATCTTGCGGCGGCACGGACGGGGTCGACGGCGGCGGGGTCGACGTCCGCGTGCCGCCCGACACGTTAGTGCCGCCGCCGCAAGCAGTCGCTCCGATGAGGACGATTACAGCAACTAGCGCACTAACCGGGAGCTTCCAGATCTTCAATGACCGCCATTGCCGGCGCGACCACCCAGCCGATGAACGTCCAACCCAGAAACAGGTTGATGACAGCCACCGATCCGGCATTGGGGATACCCCTCTATCCGGCAATCATCGTCGGAATCCAATAAGCGCCAAGTAGCGCTAGCATGAATACGGACAATGAGACGGCCACCGTTGCCCGTGATGATGGCCAGTGCTCCGACAGGCACGAATGCGCCAATGCCGAGGGCGACCGTTATCGGCGTGCTCATAGAGCAATTTCACGTCAGCATGTTGCACGTCCTGTTTGGCCCATGGCAACGCACCAGGGCAAACTCACAGCGAGACGTCTAGTAATTACCTTTGTAGCAACGACGGGTAGGAAACTGGAGCTATGACCCCAAGTCGAGCGCGGGGCAGGCCGCGCAGCGAGGAACGCCGCGACGCCGTCCTGAAAGCCGCAATGGAACTGATGCAGGAGGACGACCTGCGCAGGGCGTCGATCGACCGGATCTCCGCACGCAGCGGGGTCAGCAAGGCAAC
>DATMMZ010000154.1:0-20129 GCA_035569455.1 Mycobacterium sp.
ACCCCGACGGTCGCGACGATGAAGACCATGAATTCGGTCGTCTTGTAGAAAGCCTTCGTCTCGCCGCCGCGCCGGGTGATGACCCGAGTGGGCGGTGCGTCCGTAGCGAAGCCATTGGCGTTCGGCGCGTCGCCGTGACGCTCTTGAGCGGGATTGTTGGTGGTGGTCAATCTAGTACTCCTTCTGGATGCGGTCGAAGTATGTCGACCGCATGAATTGGGATGCGCTACCTCAGAGGTAGCGGCAATTACTTGAAAGACGGCCCGTATCGAGCCGTGCGTGAGAGATGGATCCAGCCGTCGAGCCGATGCTCATCGGCGTATGAAGATCAAGACCCCCGGATAGGGCACTTGGTACCGAGTACCAACCTGTTTAACCCTTCCGGACATGTACCCGATCCGACAAACATCAAACACCTGTTCGGTTGGATGCAAGTTACTCAGGCCCCGCGCCGCGAGGCGAGGTCGATTTCAGCGATGGCTGGAGAAACCCAGCAGCGCCGTCCAAAACGTCCTGTCGGAGTGCGGGGAGTCCTTGTCCATGATTCAGGCCTCCAATCGCTGGCGTGCGACGGCCAAGGACGAGGTCAGTTCGAAATAGCGGCTCGGATCCCGAACCACCGCGCGAGCACGCCGCGAAGTTCCTCGAAGTCCGGTGCCTCGGCGGACGACGCCCACGCGACGTAACCATCGGGACGCACGAGCAGCGCCGTGGCCGCCACGTCACCGACCGGGCGTCCCGCGGCGACGGTGAGCTGGTCGGCGACGTCGGCCACCGCCGCCGCCACCACCGCGCGCTCGGTGAGATCGACAAGCAGCGGCCGTCCGTCACGGGCGAGCTCGGCGACACGGCGAGTTCCGACGCCGTTCGCCACAGCGAAGTCGGGCACCCAGCGCCCGGCGAGCGGATGCGCGTCGGCGCCTACGTAGCGGTTTTCCGCACCCGACACCAAGTCGGTCAGGCGGCGGACGACGTCGGGCTCGGTGACCAGCTCGGAGAAGAGTTCGCGCAGGGCCGTCACCTCGGGCCCGGGCCGGACGAGGGCCAGCTGGGCACGGCTGTGCATGATGACCCGCTCGGCAGCGGGCCGGCGCTCGGCCTCATAAGTGGCGAGCAGCTCGGGCCCGACGCGCCCGTGCAGGACTGCCGCCAGCTTCCAGCCGAGGTTCACCGCATCCTGCAAACCCAGATTGAGCCCCGGTCCACCCATGGGGGAGTGCACGTGCGCGGCATCGCCGACCAGGATCACCCGCCCCGCCTGGTACCGGGACGCGATCCGTGAGTTGATGCCGCGGAACCGGCGCAGATCAAGTGGCATGTCGGGCGATGCCGGCCGCAACGGCACATCCGCGCCAAGCACCCTCTTGAGGCTGGACTCCAGCTCGGCCAGGCTCATGGGCGGTTCATCAAGTTCACTGCCGTTCCGGTCGGCCGGCTGCTCCCGGGCCGTTCTATCCAATTCGAAGACGATCACCGCCGCCCGGCGCCCCAGGGCACCGCAGGCGAAGACGCCGCGCTCAGCCCGATGGAACCCCAGCGGCGGGACGCGCCCGAACCCGGGTACGTCCAGCGCGCCGCTGACCGTATCGATCCACTCTTGGGGCGGCAGCACGTCGAATCCCATCCGGGCGACCACGTCGTTCGAGGACATGCCCGGAAAGTCGATGCCGGCTAACTTGCGGGTGGTGCTGGTGCCGCCGTCGGCGCCGACGAGGTACTTGGCCCTCAACTCGTAGTCACCATCTGGCCCGCTGACGCGTACCGTGACGCCGTCCGCGTCCTGGTCAAAGCCGGTGAGCGGGTGACCCCAGCGAATATCGGCTCCGTATTGGCCGGCCCGCTCCGCGAGCACCTGAACGAGCTTGGGTTGCTGGACGGGGAGCATGAACACCTGCGGATTCGGCACCAGCGTGAGATCCAACGGGAAGGCCGCAAACATCGCACGCAGCGCGCGCTGAGGCGGCCCGTCCGTCCCCGACAGCACGCTGTACAGGCCCCGGTGGTCAAGGATCCGAACTCCTTGGCCCACAATGCCGTTCGCACGCGGTTGCGGATTGGGCCCAGGCATCGGGTCAAGCACCACGGGGCGAATCCCGGCCAGTCCGAGTTCGCCGGCCAGCATCAGCCCATTCGGACCAGCGCCCGAGACAACGACATCAATCACTTAGCCCAGCTTAATAGTCTCGCGGAAGCCCGACAACCGCCGAGTCACATGCCGGCCGGTGATCTCATATTCGAGCGATAGCCGCTTCTCAGCCGGCAGCTAGCACCGAGGCCCAAAACGGAAGTAGGCGAGGAAAGACCTGCAACCCGTAGTCCTGTGTCGAAGCGTGACGGCCGCTGGATGCGGCCGTTACGCATTTCTGCGGCAGGCCGTAGCAGAATCGGGGGATGAACGCACGACCGGCGGACAGCGCGGATCTGCTGGCCGAGCAGCGCGCCTTCTACCGGGCACGCGCTCCCGAATACGACGACTGGTGGCAACGGCGCGGCCGCTACGATGACGGCCCCGACGACGCCGCCGAGTGGAACAGACAGGTCCAGCTGGTGGTGCAAGCCCTGGATATATTCCGCCCCGTCGGTGACATCCTGGAGTTGGCGGGCGGCACCGGATGGTGGAGCCAGCGCCTTGCTCAGACGGCCACCAGCCTGACCGTGGTTGATTCGTCCGACGAGACACTGCGCTTCAACCGGGCACGAGTTGGCCAGCCCCCGGGAAAAAGCGTGACCTACATCGTCGCCGACATCTTCGACTGGCGCCCGGATCAGCGCTACGACACGGTGTTCTTCTCGTTCTGGCTGTCGCACGTACCCCGGCGTCTCTTCGAGGCATTCTGGGCGCTGGTGGAATCGTGCCTGCGACCCGGCGGAAGGGCCTTCCTGATCGATAACCGGCGCGACCCAACCCGCGTGGTGCAAGATCCCTACATCATCGACGAAGCCGACGATGTGCAACGACGCCGGCTCGACGACGGCTCCGAGCATCGAGTGGTCAAGGTGTTCTACGAGCCCGACGACCTCGCCGAGCGCCTACGGCGACTGGGTTGGGTCGCAGACGTGGCCGGGACACCGCGGTTTATCTACGGATCTGCGGTCAAGTCGGCCAGCGGAAACCCTTGAGCCCCAACATAACCGCTACCGGCCGCCACCCGACCGACGCTCGGCCTCCTTCACCAGCCGGCCCGCGAAATACTTCACCGCCCCTCCCAGCGCGGCCCGCATCACCGGACCCGTTCCGGGAACACCCTCGGTAAACGAACCACTCCAGCGCAGGTCGGTACCGCCGGCCGCGTTCGGCGTAAAGACCACCTCGGCGAAGTAGTCCTTGGCCGGGCTCGCGGGTCCAACCAGCTTGTAGACATGCCGACGATCTTGCTCGTACTCGACGGTCTCCTCTTGCACCAGCACGGGCCACATCCCGATCTTGCGAACCGCCCCGATACCGGCCGGCGCCGGCTCACCCTCGCGCGCCCAACTCGATTGAACGACAATCGGCTTGGCCCATTCGGCCCAATTCGCACCGTCCGTCTCCAGTTGGAACAACGTCGCGGCGGGCGCGCTACTGGTCTTGGTCACCTCGAACGAAAACTTCCGACCCGACATACCTACCCCCTGCTGAGGCTGCTGAATGACGTTTCCCGCGTACCCTACCCCGCCAATAAAAACGCTGGCCGGTCACAGCACGTGCGGCGCGATGAGTACCGCGGCACTGGACACCGCGAAACCGATCAGGAAGGCGATAATCGTAAACCCCATCACCTGGCGGACATTGAGCTTCGCGATGGCGAGCAGCGGCAGCAGCCAAAACGGCTGAATCATGTTCGCGACCCCTTCGCCGACGGCGACAGCCATGGAGATCAGCCCGAGATAGGCCGGTGAGCGGTGACCAATGGCGAGTGCCGAGCCCACCGCGATCGGCCCCTGCACGCCCCAGTGCCCACCACCGGACGGCACGAACAGGGAAATGATCACCGAGCCGACGAAGGTCAGGAACGGCAGGGTGTACTCGTTTGCGCCCCTCACCAGCCCTTCGGCGAGCACGGTCTGCAGCGCCTTGCTGCCTGATTCGGTAGGCAGATAACCCAGCAGACCAACGATGCCGCCGTACAGCGGGTACTGCAGCAGCAGCGGACCGGAAACCTTCGCCGCGCCGGAGAATGCGCGGATGAAGCGGATCGGCGTGCCGTGCAGCAAAGCGCTGGTCACGGTGAACAACATGATCATCGACGAAATGTTGAGCTGAAAGCCGCTCAGCACGAAGTACGTTATTCCCGCCGCGAACACGAGGACATTGAGAATCCACAGGTTTTCCAACCACTCAGCAAACGTCTTCTTGCCGTCGTGCGGGGCAGGCTCCGGCTCCTCCTGGAAGATCGCCGGATCGGGCTCGAGGCTCTCCGCCGGCGCCATGCGCCAGATCGCGACGGCCAGCAGGGCGAGCACCACGATCGCCGACACCCAGTTGTACGGTTCGAAAATCGTCAGCTTCAGCGGCACGTTCGCGCCGGTCATCTTGTGTATCACGTTGATTGGGCTGCTCGGGTCGGTGTTGGCAAGCGCGATCGACGACGATAGGCCCTGCGTCCAGACGATGAAGCCCATAAACGCGGCGGCGATGAGGTAACCGAAATGCGCACCGGTAAGCCTCTTCGCAACCTGGCGCGCGACCAGAGCGCCTGCTACGAGTCCGAGTCCCCAGTTCAGTAGGGAGAGGACGGCGCTGACGCCGAAACACAGGAGTGCGCCTTGAACCTGGTTCCTCGGCTTGCTCGCAATACGGATGATGGCCCGCTTCAGGATGGGCGCCTCGGCGAGGGTGTATCCGGTCACCAGGATGAGCACCATCTGGAAAGCGAAGGTGAAGATGTTCTGCGAGCCCCAGACCCCGCCGTACCACGCCTTGAGCGCGCCGGACGGCGTCGCACCCCGCACGAGCAGCGCGATGAGGACCACGACGAGACCGGTGAGGATGACGGCAAACAAGTACGGGTCCGGCATGAAGCGTTCGACATACCGCACGCACAGATTGGTCAGGCGCTGCATCAAGCCGTGTCGTTCGGGCTTAGTCTTTTCGGGTTCTTCGCTCTTAACCGTTGGCTCTTCGTTCACGGCCTGTGGCTCTTCGCTCGTCGTCATTGACCTACTCTCGCCCGAATCGAGGCCGGCCGGGACCGGCCCGCGCTCGCGGTACGCAAGCACTCGGCTCGCACTCTACTGACCACGCCTGCAACCGGCCTAGTCGTTACGTGGCCGCCACTTCGCGGGGGAGTGCCGCGCTGGCGGGTGCTTAGACTGCGGTTATGAATTACGGTTCCCGGCAGGACTCCGTGGCTCCAAAAGGCCTGCTACTGATCGAGGACTGCCTGGACGCCGAGGGCGGCGTCATCCTGCCGCCAGGCACCACGCTGATCTCGCTGATCGAACGCA
This sequence comes from Mycobacterium sp., assembly GCA_035569455.1. Classification (GTDB taxonomy): domain Bacteria; phylum Actinomycetota; class Actinomycetes; order Mycobacteriales; family Mycobacteriaceae; genus Mycobacterium. The sequence goes on from DATMMZ010000154.1 coordinate 5,428, forward strand.
ACATCGCGAATGTCGGTGACGCCGTGGCGTATCGGTACCTGGACTATTCCGGCTCTGGGGCCCGCTCCGACGGACAGGCCATCGAAGTGACGTGGGCCCAATTCGGTGTCCGGCTGCAAGCCATCGGTGCGCACGTGCAACAGTTCGCCGGCCATGGTGACCGGGTTGCGATCCTCGCGCCGCAGGGCATCGACTACGTCGCCGGGTTCTACGCAGCGATCAAGGCGGGGACCATCTCGGTGCCGTTGTTCGCGCCCGAATTGCCCGGCCATGCTGAACGTCTCCATACGGCGCTTCGCGATTCGGAGCCCACCGTCGTACTCACGACGACGGCCGCAAAGGACGCGGTCGAGAATTTTTTGACCAACCTCCCGCATCTCCGAAGGCCGCACGTCGTCGTCGTCGATCAGATCCCCAACTCTGCGGGGGAACTTTTCGCCCCTGTCGAACTGGACATTGATGCTGTTTCCCACCTGCAGTACACCTCGGGCTCGACACGACCCCCGGTCGGTGTTGAGGTCACCCACCGCGCGGTCGGTACCAACCTGGTGCAGATGATCCTCTCGATCGACCTGCTGGACCGGAACACCCACGGCGTCAGTTGGTTACCGCTCTACCATGACATGGGCCTGTCGATGATCGGCTTTCCTGCGGTGTACGGCGGACATTCCACCCTGATGTCGCCCACTGCGTTCGTCCGCAGGCCGCAGCGGTGGATTCGTGCTTTGGCTGATGGCTCGCGGCGGGGAAACGTGGTCACCGCAGCGCCGAACTTCGCATACGAGTGGACTGCACAGCGTGGAGTACCCGGGCAAGGCGAGGATGTCGACCTCAGCAATGTCGTGCTGATCATCGGTTCCGAACCGGTCAGCATCGATGCGGTTACGACCTTCAATAAGGCGTTCGCGCCCTACGGGTTACCGCGTACCGCGTTCAAGCCTTCCTATGGCATCGCAGAGGCGACGCTGTTCATTGCGACCATCGACCACACCGCTGAGACAACGGTTGCGTACCTCGACCGGGAACAACTGGGCGCTGGTCACGCGGTACGTGTCGCGGCGGATGCCCCCAACGCCGTCGCCCAGGTGTCGTGCGGTCACGTGGCCCGCAGTCTGTGGGCCGTGATCGTCAACCCCGACGGTACGGAACTGCCCGACGGCGAGGTCGGCGAAGTCTGGTTGCAGGGCGACAACGTTGGTCGGGGCTATTGGAGACGGCCAGAAGAAACCCGACTGACGTTCGGGGCCAAGCTGCAGTCGACGCTGGCGGACGGCAGCCACGCCAAAGGCTCAGCGACCAAGTGCAACTGGCTGCGGACCGGCGACCTTGGCGTGTACCTCGACGGTGAGCTCTACATCACCGGCCGAATTGTGGATTTGATCACCATCGACGGCCGTAACCACTATCCACAGGACATCGAGGCCACAGCTGCGGAGGCATCGCCGATCGTGCGGCGTGGATATGTAACGGCGTTTTCCGTGCCGGCCAGTGAATCGCCGGGTACCGACAGCGCCGAGCAACGCCTGGTGATCATTGCCGAACGCGCAGCCGGCACCAGCCGTGCCGATCCCCAGCCAGCGATCGACGCGATCCGGGCGGCGGTCTTAGACCGGCACCGTCTAGCCGTCTCCGACGTGCGTTTCCTACCGGCTGGCGCTATCCCGCGCACCACCAGCGGCAAGCTGGCTCGCCAGGCTTGCCGCACTCAATACCTCAGCGGCGTGTTGGGCACGCGCTAGCGCCGGTACCTCCGCACTGTTCTGGTCCCATTGGTGGCATCCTGGCCATGTGGGTTTGCTTATCCGGTTGGCAGAGTTGCTGATCGTGATACTGCCGCTGGCCGGCATGGTCATCGCCGCGATCAGAGCGTTCGGTGCCAACAAGCGGCGAGCCGAACAATCGCCGGATTCCGATCGGGAACGAATACCGGACGACGCCCCCGCGACGGTGTCCTCGGGACACGGCAGCGGCAATCAGGCCGCAGTGTGGCGGTCGCTCAGACGTGTCGTGGAAGAGCACAGTCGTACGGACAAACGCTGGCTTGAGTATGAACTCGATGTCGCCAAGCTTCTCGACTTCCCCCTCATGACCGACATGCGCGATCCGCTCACGATCGGATTCCACAAGGCCAAGCTCCGAGCGGACTTCCTGCGCCCTGTCAAAGCCGAAGACCTCCTCGATGACCGAGACGCCGCGGCGCAATATCTAGCGGCCGTCGAGGACTACGTGACCGCATTCAACGTCGCTGAGGCAGAGGCGATACGCAGACGCCGCAACGACTTCTCACGAGATGACCAGCAGCGGATTGCCCGCGGTCAGCGCCTGTTACGCGTGGCGTCGGACTCCGCCGCCACCCCACAGGAACGCCAGAATGCCTACGACCTGGCCGCTAAAGAACTCGATGGCCTCATCGTCTTGCCGTCGATGACACAGGCCAGCATCGAGCGCGGCATCTCCGGTCAGATAGAGGGATAGCGACGGTCGCCACAACAATGGACATCAACAGTGGTAATGCACTGAGCCAGTCCGCGGAGTTCGCGGCCCGCCTGCCGGAGCAAACGCAGGTGGCGCTCCGCCCTGGCCGACTGTCGCCGGCGCGGATAACGCGACACATAAACCACGCACACGACACGCCGGGCGGCGTCGCCCTGACTTAAGTTTCGGCGCAGACGTTTCAATCGTGGTGGTCGTGTCCGGGCGGACGCTCCAGCAATTGGCGGTGGCGAGCGTCGAGTTCGGCAGGCATCAGCGTCGCGGTGTCGAAGAGAATATCCTCGAACGCTGCCGCCCAACTGAGCCAGTATGGGCGTGTTTCATCGTCGGCGATGCGCTGGATCAGGCGCTGACGAAAGGTCTCCCACTCGCACGCGTCCGACCGGCACACTGCCACGGTCAAGCCGAATAATCGGCGTTCCCATGGCGCATCGAACACGATCTCTCCGTTGTCGCGCGGCGGCGAGATCGCACCGTTTAGGTCTGCATCGAGTCTCGACTGCTCGGTCACTGCCTATCTGGGCCTATCTGGCCCGGGCTTAGTGCCCGCGCCACCCCGATCATCGCCTCCCGGGTGACCAGTCGCACCAGGTCCGCCTGTCCCAGGTGCTCGGTGCCGGGTGGGCGCTCAGGCACCACCAGGTAACGGGCTTCCGCCGAGCTGTCCCATACCCGGATGCGTACGTGGCCGGGCAGTTTGAGTCCCATCTCCGCGAGCAGCGCCCTGGGCTGGGCGACCATACGCGAGCGGTACTGGGGCGACTTGTACCAGGCTGGCGGCAGACCCAGGACTGGCCATGGGTAGCACGAGCACAATGTGCAGACCACGACATTGTGTAGCTCAGGGGTGTTCTCGACGGCGACCATCAGCTGGCCCTCGGGACCACCGAAACCGAACTCGCCGATCGCGCGTGTCGCGTCGGTGAGCAGCCGCCGTCGATACGCCTGATCGGTCCACGCCCGGGCAACCACCTTGGCGCCGTTGAGCGGACCCACACTGGTTTCGTAGTGGTCGATGATCTTGTCGACGACGCCGGGATCGACGATGCCTTTCTCCACCAGCAGCGCTTCAACCGCCTCCACACGCTGCGCGATCGGGTCGTTCACGCCGGCTCCAAATAGCCCTCGTAGAGGTCGACACGGACCTCGGCCCCCGGCTCGGCGGCGTCGCCCCACAGGTCAGCGGCGTCGAACGAGACGGTGTACAGATGCTGTGGCCGAGCGTGCCTGCCGACTGCATGGGCATCGGGGAAAGCGGTCGAACCGAGATGTGCTACAACAACACCGGGCTTGCCGGTCACGTAGCCCGGTTGCCGGGTGTGCCCCGCCGCACGCTGGTCCCGGACCCGGACGTGATCATCCAGCGCGAAGCGCGCGCCGCGCAGCGCGGGCCGGGACGTACCCACTAATCGTGGTAGCGCTCGCGTGGCGAACCAGCGCGGAAACCGCGGGCGCAGAAGGAAACTCATCATCCGAGCGGTGACCGCCACACGCATCCGCGAGGTGCGCCGGAGGTCGGTCAGCGACGCGCGACCAGCTACCCGGGCATCCACTTCGTCTGGACCCAGATACCCCGCGCGCACGAGTTGGCTCTCCAAGCCCGCCAGCCAGCGCCGGTAATAGCCCGATAGATAGACCTCGCGGGGGAGTCGTTCCTGGGCGAAACGGAAGGCGTCGATATTGCGGCCGAAGAGGATCACCGAAAACAACGCCATGCCGAAGACACGGCCCTCCCAGCGCGCGTGAAACACCGGCTCATTCGGCTCGCGCACGACCGGGCCGAAGAACTCGGTTCGCCCTCCCATGTCGCTCGGGGCGGTCACAGCGCGAACATAGCATCAACAATATTGCGCGTGTGTCACGATGCTGCGATGACCGCCAAACCCGGCCCCATACCCGGGCCCGCCGAACCCGGTGGAAGCCCGATCCTTGCGGGTTATCCCGTCACTCCACCACCCCTGTCCGGGCCGGTTACGTTCGACCAGCGCTGGAGTGAGCTGACCTTCATCCACTGGCCAGTGCGGCCCCAGAACGTCGCGCACATGTACCCGCCCGGGACCCGGCCCGACGTCTTCGTTGATGGGTTGACCTACGTGGCGTTGGTCCCGTTTGCCATGAGCAGCACCAAAGTGGGCACCGCACTGCCGCTTCCGTATTTCGGCAGCTTCCTGGAGACCAACATCCGGCTGTACTCGGTTGACGATGCCGGGCACCACGGCGTGCTCTTCCGGTCGCTGGAAACTGCCCGGCTCGCGCTTGTGCCCGTCACCCGTATCGCCCTTGGCGTGCCCTACACCTGGGCGAAGATGCGGATGACGCGGTCTGGCGGCCAGATCACCTACCACAGTGTGCGGCGCTGGCCCAGCCGCGGGCTGCGCAGCCGGCTGACAATCACCGTTGGGGACGTCGTCGAACCGACGCCGCTGGAGGTCTGGGTTACGGCCCGATGGGGCGCGCACACCCGCAAAGCCGGCCGGACATGGTGGATACCGAACGAGCACGAACCGTGGCCGTTGCATGCGGCAGACATCATCGAGCTAGACGACGAGCTACTCGATGCCAGCGGGGTCCAACCCGCCGGTGACCGCCTGCGCGCGCTGTTTTCGCCCGGTGTCCGAACCCTTTTCGGCCGCCCATGCCGCGTTCAGTGACGGTCAGGCCACGCGTCAGGGACAGCTGTATCCGCCGTCGATCACAATGTCGGAACCGGTCATGTAGCTGGCAGCTTCGCTGGCCAAATAGAGGTACAGGCCGGTGAGTTCTTCGGGCTGGCCCATGCGGCCGAGCGGTATTTTCGGCTCCCACAGCGCGTGGTATTCCGAATAGGGCTCGACGAGCTCGGTGAGGATGTAGCCCGGACTGACGCTGTTGACCCGGATCTTGTGCGGAGCCAACTCCACGGCCATGGCCTTGGTCAGGTGAATGACGGCGGCCTTCGAGGCGCAGTAGTGGCCGACCTGCTGCGGGATGTTGATGATGTGGCCCGACATCGAGGCGGTGTTGATGATGACCCCGCCCTGTCCCTGCCGGACCATCGCCCTGGCCGCGGCCTGGGCCGTCAGGAATACGCCGGTCACGTTGGTGTCTTGGATGCTTTGGAATTCTTCCGGCGGCATCTCCAGCATCGGGGTGACGGTGATGATGCCGGCGTTGCAGACCGCTATGTCGATCCCACCCAACTCGGCGGTCACCTGGTCCAGCATCCCGCTGACCTGCTCTGGTTGAGTCACGTCGCAACGGATGGGCACGGCTCTCCCGCCAGCGGCGGCGATCTCGTCGGCGACCACCCCTAACGCCTCAGCATGCCGCGCCGCCAGGGCCACTTCGGCCCCGGCTTCGGCATAGGCTATGGCCACTCTCTTGCCGATGCCACTGGACGCCCCCGTCACCAAGGCCCTCTTACCGTGCAAGTCGAACAAGTCCAACACGCTCATTCGCTATCGATACCTTCCCGGTAATCAGCCCGCGGCTCGATTGAGCCTAGTGACATTGCTGGCAATGGCGCGGATGCAGGTGCTTCCGCACGCAGATTCGAAGCCCGACGCTTTCGGGACGTTTGCCCTCCACTAGCACGACAATGACGACCGTGGAGATCCAGGTGTTACCCCGGTCCATTGACGCACGCTAACACCGATTCATCGACGAGCCCGCATTCCCATTGTCGGTCCCATCGTCGTGCGCCGGATGAGGAAAACTCGCGGTCCCGTGCAAACGGGAACGGCACAGGTATTGTCGCTCAAGCAATTCGGCCCGGTCGCTGTGAACGGTCGCCGGCGCGGCAGATATGCCGGTTCCGACTGAGGGTGGAGGTCCCGGGCCGCGAACCCGGCCGACCCGTCACGCCGATTCGTCGTGGACTGGCCGGAGCTCTAATCGATTCCGTCACGTTCTAATGTGTCCGCTATGGGCAAGTTCAGCAGGGCTGAAGTTGAGCAAGCGGTCAGGCACTACACAACCGTCGCAGCGGGGTGCAGCGCTTCGGGGGACTGGCGACCTTTTGCCGACCTATTCACCGAGGATGTTGTCTACATCGAGCACCACTACGGCGTCTTTCACGGGCGCGAGGCGGTTCGCGACTGGATCGTCGCGGTCATGGCGCCGTTCCCGCACATGCGCTTTCCCTACGACTGGATTGCCTACGACGAGGACAACGACGCTGTCGTTCTCATGATCAAGAACCTGCTCGACCACCCAACCGACCCGAACGGTGAACCATTCTGGTTCCCGAACTGGAGTCGGCTGGTGTACGCCGGCGACGGTCTATTTTCCAGCGAGGAAGACATCTACAACCCGAACCGTGACGCGCCAGGCGTTGTCGGTGCCTGGATGCAGGCTGGCGGCAAGCTCGCCACCAACGAGATCCCGCAACCCAAGGCTTGACGATTACGCAGAGATCGTCAATCTCGGGACAGCGTGGCAAGCACTATGACGCCGATCGCCGCGGCGCCGCCGGCGGTCCCCAAGCCGAGCAACCGTTTCGATGGCGTCATGTGTCGCCACGCGCCCGCGATGCCGGTGATGTCACTGCAGTCTGCGAGTAGGGCGGCGATGAGCCAGGGTTCGACGGGGCCGTCGGCGCGGATCATCGCGAGAAGTCCTAGGCCCAAACCGATTTCGCGGCCTCCCATCCCGCGCAGGAAGGCTTGTGCGTCGGGCGCGGCACCACCGTCCCCTGCGAGTATCCGCCCCGTGGTCCCGGGAGCCACCAGCGCGGCCACACCGAAGAGGACGCGGCCGGTCGCGTAAAGGGTCAGCGGTTTCACGTCGACCGCCCGGTGATCCAGCTGCGCGCTCGCTCGACGATGAGGCTGGGTTCGAATTTGTCCGCGTGCCATTTCGTGGATCGAACTGTGCCCCTGGTGCCATACCGCTGCATGATGGCGACGTGGTGGGGCAGGCCGACGAAGCGCTCCAGGTCGTCCTCGCTCGCCCAAACCGATATCGAACCTCCGACCGCTCTTGCGGGCAGCGACCATAGCCACAGCCCGACGGCTCCGGGCATCGCGTACCAGCCCATCCGCATGCGTAAGCCCCTGAGCGCCACACCGGGTAGATCACGGCGATGATCGGCAACGAATTCGGTGAGGCTCACGACGACGGGTGCGTCGAGCGGGTCGACCGGCCCCGGCATCCACGGGGTCAGTAGGGGAGCCGCCAACGCAGCCACGGTGGTATTCGTCGGTCGCACCCATCCAGCGTCACCGTAAGATTGGCTTGTGTCAGGATCCAATTCAGATATTTCTGAACGGACCAATTCGTCCGTTCCGGGTTTTCCGGACATCTTGCTCGCGCTGGACCGGTCGGGGCGGCGTGGGCTGCGCGAGCAGCTGCAGCAGCAGTTACGGTTGGCGATCCAGCAGGGCCGGTTACCGGCCGCGGCGTTGCTTCCGCCGTCGCGAACGCTGGCACGCGAACTCGGTGTCGCACGCAGCGTGGTCGTCGACGCGTACGAACAGCTCACGGCCGACGGGTATCTGGGCGCACGCCAAGGATCTGGAACACACGTCCTACCGACCACCAAGCCGGTGCCCACCTGTCCCACGGTCGACAGCGAACCCGCACACACGGTTCGTCTCGTCGGCGGTTTGCCCGACCCCGCTCTTTTCCCGCGAGCCGAATGGCTTCGCCACTACCGCTGGACGCTCAACACCGTGCCCAATCAGCAGTTGGGTTACCCGGGTCCGCTTGGCGCGCCGGCGTTGCGTGAAGCGCTCACCGACTACGTCACTCGCGTGCGTGGGGTCGTCGTCCGACCCGACCGCGTACTCATCACATCCGGCTTGACGCAAGCCATCACGCTGCTGTGCCGCGCGTTGCGCAATCGCGGCGCCGAAACGATCGCTGTCGAAGACCCGGGTTTCGGGTTTCATCGCGAGGCCATCGCCAACACCAGTCTGCGAGTGGTGCCCATCCCGGTAGACGAGGACGGCCTCGACGTGGTCAGGCTGGCCGAACACAACGTCGCCGCCGTGCTCGTCGCGCCGGCGCATTCCTATCCGAGCGGAGCAGTTCTCAGCCCAGCGCGGCGAACGGCGCTCATCGAATGGGCACACGCCAACGATGCGTTGGTCATCGAGGACGACTACGACGCTGAGTTCCGTTACGACCGGGCACCCATTGGGGCGCTGCAAGGACTTGCACCGGAGCGGGTTGCTTACGCGGGGTGCGCAAGCAAAACCCTAACGCCCGCACTACGACTCGGTTGGATCGCCGTGCCCGGCCAGCTTGTCGAGGATGTGGTGCGGCAGAAGCTGCTCGACGACATGGGCACCACCATGCTCGAACAACTCACGCTGGCGCGGTTCATCGATACCGGTGGACTGACTCGGCATCTTCGTCGTGTGCGTCCGATTTATCGTCGCCGACTCGACGCCGCCGTCCAAGCGGTCGCCACATCGTTGCCCGATGCCGTGCCCAAGCGCGTCGCGGCGGGTCTGCACCTGTACGTGCAACTACCACATTGGTGCGACGAGTTGCGCCTCGTCGCCAGCGCCTACAAACGAGGCCTTCTCATCGAGGGAGCCAGTTGGCATTGGTCCGCGCCAAGGTCAGCGCCACCGGCATTGGTACTGGGCTACGGTGCGATCGACGAGCATGCGATCCGCGATGGAGTAGAGATCCTCGCATCGATATATCAGGAACAACAAGCAAGCCATCGGCTTTCGCAACGCAAGGATCGGTAAACGCTATGAGGCGCGCCAATGCGGTCCTTTTGGCGCTGTCAGTGAGCTAACTTGAGGATCCCGCGCCGGTCATCGAGAGACCGGCCCTCAGCCTTGGGTGATTGAGATGAGCGATTCACCGGAGTCGTTGGTACGCAAGTTCTTTGCCGCTTGGGCGGATCCCGAGCCGGACGAACTGGGTAGCTTTTTCCATGACGACGCCGTCTGGGTCGACGGTCCGCAAGGAGTGCGCCACGGCGCGGACGCGATCAGGTCCGAGCTCGTGACCCAGCTCAAGGCGGTCGGGGGCGTGATCGTAGAAGTGAAGTCGCTGGTCGGCGAAGGGTCAACGGTCATGGTGGAACAGATCAGTAATTCCAGCATCCGCGGCCACCCCATCTCCGCGGTTGTGATGGCGGTGTTCGAGCTCGACGCCGAGGGGCGAATCACGCAGTGGCGTGAGGCCTACGACTTGAAGTCGATGATGGACCAGATTAACGCCGCTGCGGTTTAGGCGGACGAGCCAATCGGCTGTCGCTTCCGCCGCCGCGACCGTGCCGCCGCCAGCGCCTGCTCCCAGGCGAGCATCGTCGTGGCCTTCAGATTGGCCGGCTTCACACTGTCTTTGGATAGCAGCGCGGTGGCGGCGGCTTTCGTGGTCGCCGCGGCCTTCGACATGTGGCCAGAGTCGAACGGAGGCTGCGGGTCGTATTCGATCGCGAGCTGGATCGCTTTGGCGCGGCCTTCCCCGCCGATCTCCGCCGCCAGCCACAGCGCGAGGTCGAGCCCCGCGGACACGCCCGCACTCGTAACGATGTTGCCCTGGTGCACGATCCGCTCGTCGGATACCGGGATCACGCCGAATGCCTTCAAAGCGGGAAGGGCGATCCAGTGCGACGTCGCGCGGCGGTTCTTGAGCAAGCCGGCGGCCGCCAGGATCACCGAACCCGAACACACCGACGTTGTCCAACTCGCGGTCTGGTGGGCCTGCCGCAGCCAGGCCAGCAGCTTTTCGTCCCGTGCGTGCACCGGAGTCGCCGGACCACCCGGCACGAGAATCACGTCGGGCGAGGGTGTTTCAGCCAGCGAGTGCGTGGCCCCGATGACCAGTACGCCGGAGTCGGCGGTGATCGGTCCGGATTCATGCCAGACGAACCGCACGTCGGCGTTGGGCAGGTTTCGCAGCACCTCGTAGGGGCCGATCATGTCCAGCGCGGTGAATCCGGGGTAGGCGACAAAGGCGATTTGGGTCATCGGTGTGCTCCTTACTAGTTAGGCGAAAGCTTTGCGGTACTGATCTGGCGAGATGCCGACACGGCGAATGAAGTTGCGCCGCATGGTTTCCGCGGTTCCAAAACCACAGCGAGAAGCGATGGCTACAACGGTGTCATCGGTTTCCTCCAACTGTCGGCGTGCGGCTTCGGTGCGGATGCGTTCGACGTACTGGCCGGGGGCCTCACCGATTTCGTCGGTGAACACCCGAGTGAAATGGCGTGGGCTCATTGCCGCCCGGCGGGCCAGGTCATCGATGCTGTGCGGGCCGCCCGGTTCGGCCTCGATAGCTTCCTGTACCTCGCGGACAGAGGTCCGCTTGGCCCGCGGCATCCATACCGGAGCTGCGAACTGTGTCTGTCCTCCCGGGCGGCGCAAAAAAAGTACGAGCCAGCGGGCGACTGTCTGGGCCACCTCGGTACCGTGGTCATCCTCAACCAGCGAGAGCGCGAGGTCGATTCCGGCGGTGACACCGGCGGCTGTCCATACCGTCTCAGAGCTACGGACGAAGATCGGGTCGGGATCCACGTCTATGGTCGGGAACTCGCTGGCCAACCGTTCGGCGAAGGCCCAGTGCGTGGTCGCGCGGTGATCGTCCAGCAGCCCGGCTTCGGCCGCCAGAAATGCGCCGGTGCAGACGGTCACGACGCGGCGGGCAGTCCCGGAGACGGTTTTGATCCAGCCGACGAGCTCGGCGTCGGATCGTGCGGCATCGACACCGCCGCCGCCGGGCAGCACGACGGTATCGACAGGATCGGTCGGGTCTGGCAACGGCGTTGAGACGAACGCGAGGCCGGTTAGGGTGTTCACCGGCTGGCCGTCGATCGAGGCCAAGACGACGTCGTATCCGCCCCTGGTCAGTAGCGATGCGCCGCTAAACACCTCATGCGGCCCCACCACATCGAGTGCCTGCACGCCGGGGAATCCGACGATAACCACCTTGCGAGCCATGAACTCAGTGTTGGCCAAACGAAGGCATGGCGTCTACGCCTTGTACCCCACAAATTAGGACATGACGGACCTGACCCAAAGTGGCCCCGCGCGCCTTGGCAGACTGTGCCTATGGCACAGATAACCCTGCGCGGAAACGCGATCAACACTGTCGGCGAACTGCCTGCCGTCGGATCTCCGGCTCCTGGCTTCAAACTGGCCGGCGCCGACCTAGGCGCGGTCAGCAGCGAGCAGTTCAGCGGTAAGGCCGTGTTGCTGAACATCTTTCCGTCCGTGGACACACCGGTATGCGCAACGAGCGTGCGGACCTTCAACGAGCGCGCCGCCGGAGACGGTGTGTCCGTGGTGTGTGTGTCGAAAGATCTGCCGTTCGCGCAGAAGCGGTTCTGCGGCGCGGAGGGCATCGAGAACGTCACGACGGCGTCGGCGTTCCGTGACAGCTTCGGCGAAGACTACGGCGTCACCATCGCCGATGGTCCGATGGCCGGGCTTCTGGCCCGGGCCGTCGTGGTGATTGACGCCGATGGCAACGTCGCATACACGGAACTGGTGCCAGAAATCGCGCACGAGCCCAATTACGACGCGGCGTTGGCAGCGCTGAACGGCTAGCGGGCACCGAAATATAAACTGCGGCGGCTGTTTCCGGCGTGTTGTGTGCGTAGGTTATGTGTCGCGGCAGCAATCGCCACCGTGGTAGCTCCATGAAGATCATCGAATTCGTTCTGCTACTCGTTTTGGGAATCGCCGCGCTGCAGGCGCTGATTTGGATCCCGATCATCGTGTGGCTTCGGCGCAGGTACCGCGACGCGCTGGGCCGACTGTCCGCGGAAACCCAGTCTGAAAACGTGCTCCGCCCGCCGGAGAAGGCCCGCTATCGAGGCGCGACCGCACCGAATTACCCAGGCGTCAGCAACAACGGCGTCATCGCGCTGACCAAACGCCGGCTGGTTTTTCTCACTGTTACCGGTAAACCGATCGAAATCCCCGTCTCTGAAATCAGAGGCATCCACCAGGCGAAGGTGTTCAAGAGTTCCGTCGTTGGCGGCAAGACCCATCTAGTCGTCGAAGTGTCCGGGGGAGAGGTAGCCTTCTACGTCTTCGACAATGCCGCGTGGATTACGGCCATCACCAACGCTCGCCGGTAAACGTCAACTTGCAATAAAAACGGTCTCGGCCAGCATGCGCCGACACCATGCTCGGTAGGCGTCCACGCTCCACCCGTCCCGGTGGGTCATCCGCAAATAGGTCTCGACGCTGCAAAGTACTGCGGTCGTCTCGACGAGTTCGTCGAACGGCACGTCATCGCGAAGCCATCCGCGGTCGCGGTAAACGTCGAGCACGCGTCGGGCCTGCCCGTTGATCCCAGCAATGAACTCGTTCAGGTACCTGTCCAAGTCGGGGTCGGTGGTAGCGCCGCCAAACAGCGCGGGTGCCAATTTCGCGGTCCGCTTGTGCACGTCCGTTACGGCCGAGACAACAAAGTCGAGCGCTTCCTGGGGGTCATCAATGGCGATCAGCTTGAGGCCGACATCCAGATTGAGAATGTTTTCTTCGCCGCTCACGCCCAACCCGGCGTATTCGACGGCCGCGATCAACAGGGCCGCCTTGGGCCCCTGACCCTGGACCGTTTCGGCGGAAACACCGGCCGCCGCGGCGATTTTCGCCAGCGTGGTACGTGCGTAACCGTCGGCGGCGAACAGCTCGGCCGCGGCTTCGACCACCCGCGAGCGCGTCTGCTCCGCCTGCTGCTGACGCAGCTCGGATCGGTAATTCCGCGTCTTCGTCGATATTGACTCCGGTAGCACAGTAATGAATACTACCATCACGTAGCTAACTGCGAGCCCTGGGAGTGCGCAGTGTCATCCATCATCATCGCCAGCATCTCTGGCCACGGGCACATCACGCCATTGCTGACGGTCGCGAAACGCTTCGTCAAGCGCAGGGACGACGTGCGGTTCGTGACCGGCTCGTCTTTCGCCGACAAGGTCGCCGCCACGGGCGCGACTTTTGTACCGGTGTCCGCCGAGGCCGACTTCGACCAAGACGTACTCGGAACGTTTCCCGAGCGCGCACAGTTGAAAGGCGTCAAGGCGATCGCCTTCGATATCGAACATATCCTTGCCCGGCCCGCCAAGGCGCAATACGAAACTCTCGCGGCCGCACTCGCGGCACAACCCGCCGACGCCGTGCTCGCCGAACCTCTATTTTTCGGTGCCGCATTACTGCTTGAGCACCAACGCCCGACGCGGCCGGCGGTCGTCATGTGCTCGGTGATACCGCTGCTCATCGACAGTCTCGACACCGCTCCGTTCGGCATTGGGCTGCCACCGGCCCGCTTGCTCAACCGCCAACGCAACGCCGCACTCGCCGTCTTGAATCGTCGGGTGCTACGGCGGGCCAACAATCTCATCAACGACCTGCACCGCCAGGTACACGGCACAGACATGCCGGGCACCATGCCCGACTGGGGCCGCCGAGCCGACGCGCTGGTGCAGTTCAGTGTTCCCTCGTTCGAATACCGGCGGTCCGATGCGCCTCCCAACCTGCACTTCGTCGGGCCGCTGGGCGCCACCGGATCCCAGGCTCCGCTACCGGAATGGTGGGGCGACCTCGACGGGACCCGGCACATCGTCCACGTCACCCAGGGCACCGTCGCCAACACCGACTACGAGCAAGTCATCGCGCCGACGCTGCGCGCGCTCGCCCACGACGACGTCCTGGTCGTGGTCGCAACGGGCGGTCGTCCACTGGACACACTGCCCCCGTTGCCGTCCAACGCCCGCGCCGCGGTGTCCCTGCCCTATGACGAATTGTTGCCGCGCACTTCGGTTTATGTGACCAACGGCGGTTACGGCGGCGTCCAGTACGCCTTGCGCTACGGGGTGCCGATCGTCGCCACCGGCGGCAAGGAAGACAAGCCCGAGGTCGGTGCCCGCGTCGCATGGTCGGGCGTCGGGCGGCGCATCAGAACCGAACGACCAACACCACGCGCACTGCGCCGCGACATTCTCGCCGTGCTCAACCAGCCGCGATACCGCCAAGCCAGCCAGCGCGTTGCGGCCGACATGGCTGCGGCGCCGGGTTTCACAGGCTTAGCGGACATCGTTGATCGGTTGGTTACGGCCACCGCCCGAGTCGACCCGCCGTCGCGGCCAGTACCTCTCGGCACCCAGCCCACATCTGCTTGATGATCTCGGCGGCCGGCGGGAGGTCTTCGATACGGCCGGCCACCTGACCGGTATTGGCGACGTTTGCGTCCAAGTCGCCGTCGAAGTAGAGCTGCTGAACCCGTTGCAGCGCAGCGCCGCTCTCAGCGAAAGACGC
>DATMMZ010000155.1:0-2312 GCA_035569455.1 Mycobacterium sp.
AGCCGAAGTTCGTCGTCCGCACGCTGGTGAAGCCGTGGTCTTCCAGGATGTCGCCAAGTTCGTCTTCGCCGAACACATGGGCGCCGGCGATCGGCAGGTTCCGCCAAAATCGGGCGGCCGGGCCGGCGGTGGGCACCATTAGGGCCAATCGTCCGCCGGGTCGCAGCACTCGGCCCATCTCGGTGAGGGCCGCCTCTGGATCGGGAATGAGCTGCAACACGGCGATCGACACCACCGCATCGACCGTCTCGTCGCGAAGGGGGAGCTGTTGAGCATCCGCGAGCATGAAGCCCGTTTGTGGTCCGGCTTGGGCGCGTACCGCACGCGCCAGCATCGGCTTGGAGATGTCGACGCCCAACGCCAGCCCATCAGGGCCCGCCGCGCGGGCCAGCGATGCGGTGACGCTGCCCGGGCCGCACCCCACGTCCAGCGCGACGCCGCCCTGGGGGATCGCCAGCCACTCGATCGGGTGCCGAAACGCGACCATCAGCCTGCGCGACAGTGCTTGGGCACTGTCGTAGAACAACGACCCGAGCGGCGAGGCCCATGCCGCCTGAATCGCGCCGGTGTTCTTGGGCACGCCCACATCGCCGGCCGGTTCATTGCCGAGCAGGTCGAGATAGCCGTTGCGGACGTCCGGTTTCGCCGGTGGATCCGAAAGCAGCTCGAGCGCCCTGCGCAGCGCCGGAGGCAGTTCGGTATCGAGATCGGTCATCGCACTCCTTTAAGCAAATACCAAGCTGCCCAGGCGATTACCCAGCGGCAGCTGTCGCTGATCACAAAGGGGTCGGTTTCAGCCTACGCCGCGTTACCGGGTTGCCTTGCCGGCCATTTTGTCGGCGATCTGGCGGCCCTGGTCAGTGAGTGGAGAACTGCATGCTTCGACGTCGATGACCAGATTTGACACGGAGCTAAGCGCCCTCTGGCAGTCCCCGGAAGCACCGTTTTTGGACAGCGCGATCGTCGGCCCATCGCCAACGAGGCTGCCCAGGGTGTATTGCGCCGCCGAATAGATGCCCCCCGAAACGGGGATCGTTTCAGCGGTGATGGTTTGTCCGGCGCAGGCTTTCCATTTGCCTGCCAAGTTCTCAACAAACGCGAGGGCTTGGTCAGCGGCCGGAAAACTGGCCACCGCCTGCGAGAGCTGGTGCTTTGAATCCAGCAGTATGTCGGTGCTGAGCGCGGTGTACCCGCTGCCCTGATACACCGGGTCCAGAATGATCCCGTCTGTGCTGAGGCAGTCCGGGTTCGAGACCGTCGGCAGGTTCTTTGTATAGGTTTCATGGTTGATCGGCACACTGGTCTCCATGCTGGAGGAGCCCAGCAGGGTGTTGGCCTCCTGCGGGGTGAGCAGAATCGAGTCCAGACGGTCGGGCGCCACAGTCGGCACCGGTGTTGCGGGCGTCGGTGTTGCGGGCGTCGGGGAGGCGGTGTGCGAGGAGGGTGTTGAACAGCCCGCAACGGCAACCACGACCCCTGCCGTCATCACCGCAGCAGTGCGGGCGCCACGGCGCTTGATTCTTGCAGCGGACTGTAGCTCGAATGGGCGCACAGGTCTCCAGCCGTGTTGACTGACCGGACTCTATGACAGTTCCGATACCAATTCCGAGCTGTTAGCGTTGCTGACCGCGTAGGTGGTCACGAACCGGGGCGTCAGCCCTGGCTGGCGAGATGTCGGCGAATATCATGACTGCGCTCGGCGTCCGCCGGAAGGATGGGACCATGCCCGGAATTCACCACTCAGCGATAGTCACCGCGGACGTCGAGCGGTCGATGCGGTTCTGGCGGGACGGGCTGGGTTTCACCGAGCTGTTCGATCACACTTTCACCGGCGACTGGCCGACCCTGTTCGGCGCCCCGACCGATCGGTTGCGGTCGATCTTTCTCGGCGACCCGACCACCCCTGACACCGGAATCGTCGAATTGGTGGTTTTCGACAGCGCCCGGGCTGCGCCGCCCGCGTCCAACGGGCCGGCCATCGGCTTCTTCCTGCTGTCGCTGCAACGTGACGTCGACGCGACGCTGGAGGGGTTGGCGCAGCTCGGCTTCGACGACGGCGTCCGGCGCATCTCGATGCCGGCACCAGGTGGTAAGACCGTTGACATGGCCGTGGTTACCGCACCAGACGGTGTTCGCGTCGAACTGATCGGGCCGCCCGCATGACCGCGCTTGTCACCGGCGGTGGGTCCGGAATCGGGAGCGCAGTTGTCGACCGGCTGCGCAAAGCCGGCGAGGACGTGGTGGTGTGGGATGTCAAAGGCGGTGATATCGACTGCGACATCAGCGATCCCGACGCGGTGTCGGCGGCCATC
>DATMMZ010000156.1:0-4089 GCA_035569455.1 Mycobacterium sp.
TGATCGAGGCTGAGACCATCATCGCCGCGCACGCTGCCGAACAAGAGCGACAAGAGCGGCAGCACCACCAGGATGACCAGCGCCACCACGGCGCCGCCCATGACGAAGTGCTCGAGTCGAGGCTTGCGCCACCCCGGCCGCGCCGGCCGCGCAGCACTTGCGGCTCCACTAGACATAGCGCTGGCCCGCCCCTGCTTAAAAAATCGCCACCCCCTGTATCAGCCCATCCCTATGGAGGCCAGAGCATCCAGGGGAGCCACGGGGTGCGCTCCGGGAGACCGGCAGCGCCCCCGCAAGGGCTTGATTACGCTTTGGTATTTCGGCCCTAGGGGGCACAAGGGCCGGGTATCGATTCCTGCCGCCAGGGCGCCGGCCGCCGTGGAAACCGCCAAACATTTCCTTTATTTAAGTGTCCCGCCCGACGCGTTTTGATAGTTTGCAATGTCGTCGGCCGCCGGGCGAGCGCGCCGTTTTGATGCTCGTCGGGGCCATCCCGGTCACGGGTGTCGCTGGGGCATCAAAGGCCAATCATGAATCTTATGTGTGATCGCAGGAACGGGTCGGCAGCGTTTCCGGCTCCAGCCGGCCGGCCGGCTGAATTCCGGCGCCAATTGCAGACCGGGCGCCGGCCGCAGACCGGGGGCCGGCCATGATGCGAGCCGTCCGGCGCATCGCCATCGTGGCCTGCCTGGCCCTGATCGGTGGGGTTACGTATTGGTATCTGGGTCCCGGCCAGCCGTCCCAGCAACAGGCGAAGCAGGGCCAGCAAAAAGGGCCCGGCGGCGGTTTTCGCCGCGGCGGCGGCAATCCCAACGACACCGTTCCGATCCTGGCGATCGCGGCGCGGCTCGCCGATGTGCCGGTCTATCTGGACGGCGTCGGCACCGCCAAGGCGCTTAATACCGTCCTGGTGCGCTCGCAGGTTGACGGCAAGCTGATGAAGATCGACTTCAAGGAAGGACAGGAGGTCACTCAAGGGTCGGTCATCGCCAAGATCGATCCGACCACCTACCAGGCCCAATACGACATCGCGGTCGCCAAGAAGGCGCAGGATGAAGCGATGCTCGCCAACGCCAAGCTCGATCTCGAGCGCTACATCAGGCTGGCGGCCACCAACGCGGTGCAGAAGCAGCAGGTCGACACCCAGAAGGCGCTGGTCGATCAGCTGACGGCGCAGACGCAGTCCGACCAGGCTTCGATCAACAGTGCCAAGGCGACCCTCGACTATACGGACGTGGTGGCGCCGATTACCGGGCTGACCGGCATCCGCCAGGTCGACGAAGGCAATATCATACATGCGAGCGACACGACCGGGATCGTGACCATCACCCAGATCAAGCCGATCTCGGTGCTGTTCAACCTGCCGCAGCAGAATCTGCCCGATCTCAACAAAGGCATGGCGAATGGCGAATTGCCGGTGCAGGCGGTAGCCGCCGACGGCAGCGCGGTGCTCGACCGCGGCAAGCTGACGGTGATCAACAATCAGGTCGACCAGACCACCGGCACCGTCCAGCTCAAGGGCGAATTCCCCAACACCAATGTCCAGCTGTGGCCCGGACAGTTCGTCAACATTCGGGTCTTGATCAATACGCTGCGCCAGAGCGTCGTGGTGCCGACCGCGGCGGTCCAGCGCGGCCCCGACAACACGTTCGTCTACGTCGTCAAGGACGACAACACGGTCACGGTGCGCCCCATCATGGTGCAACAGCAGGACGATCTGCAGGCCGTGATCGCAAGCGGCCTGATGGCGCAGGAGCGCGTCGTCACCACCGGGTTCGGCCGGCTGGCGGAGGGCACCAAGGTCGATGTGACGAGCGCCGAGAACGCCGGCCAGGTCGCCACCGATCCATCGCAGCGACCCGCGCGTCCGAGCGGCGGCGCCCCCAAGGGCAAGGGGCAGGGACAAGGTCAGGGCCAGCGCCAACAAGGCGCCGCCGCGGACACGCCAGCCGCCGGGCCGAGCGGTCCGGCCGCGACCGATCCGCCGCAACCCCCGCAGCAGCGTCGTGGTGGTGGTGGTGGTGGTGGTGGCGGCGGCGCCCCCAAGGGCCGTGAACCGCCTGCCCAAGGTGCCCAAGGCGCCCCCGGAGGCACGCCGAGCGTAACGCAATGAGCGTATCCTCGCCCTTCATTCACCGCCCGATCGCCACATCGTTGCTTGGCATTGCGGTGATGCTGGGCGGCATCCTGGGTTACTTCTCGCTGCCGATCGCGTCGCTCCCGCAGGTCGATTTCCCCACCATCCAGGTCACCACGCAGCTGCCGGGCGCCAGTCCCGACACCATGGCTTCGCTGGTAACGGCGCCACTGGAGCGGCAGTTCGGGATCATTCCCTCGCTCACCACCATGACGTCGTCGAGCTCGTTCGGGATCAGCCAGATCACGCTGCAGTTCGATCTCAGCCGCGACATCGATTCCGCCGCCCAGGACGTGCAGGCCGGCATCAATGCGGCCGGATCGACGCTGCCGCGGACGCTGCCTTATCCGCCGAACTATTCCAAGGTGAACCCGGCCGACGCCCCGATCGTGACGCTGGCCCTCACCTCCAACACCATTTCGATGCGGCAGCTCAGCGATCTTGCCGACAGCCTGCTGGCGCAGCGGCTGAGCGAGCTCTCGGGCGTGGGGCGGGTCACGGTCGAGGGCAATCTGCGGCCGGCGGTGCGCATCCAGGCCGACTTGGCGCGGCTCGCCAATTACGGAATCTCGATGGAGGATCTGCGCAACGTGATCGTCGGCGCCAATGTGGCGGGCGCCAAGGGCTCGCTCGACGGCACGCACCAGTCCTACACGATCGCGGCCAACGACCAGATCGCCGCCGCCAGCGCCTACCGCGACGTGGTGATAACCTATCGCAACCAGGCGCCGGTGTTCATCAAGGACGTGGCCGACGTGATCGACGGCCTGGAGAACAACAAGGTGGGGGGCTGGTATCAGGGCACACCGGCCGTCATCGTCGACATCCAGCGCCAGCCCGGCGCCAACGTGATCGCCACCGTCCAGAACATTCAAAAGGAGCTGCCGCGGCTGCAGCGCTCGGTGCCGGCGGGCGCCACGCTCGCGGTGGTGCATGACAGCACCACCACCATCCGGGCCTCGATCAGCGACGTGCAGTTCACCCTGATCCTGAGCATCGGGCTGGTCATCCTGGTGGTGTTCGTGTTCCTGCGCACCGTCCGGGCCACCATCATCGCGGGCGTCGCCCTGCCGCTGTCGCTGATCGCGACCTTCGGGGTGATGTGGTTCTGCGGCTTCAGCCTCGACAACCTGTCCCTGATGGCGCTGACGATCGGCACCGGCTTTGTGGTCGACGACGCGATCGTGATGATCGAGAACATCGTGCGCCACATGGAGGAGGGCGAAGGGCCGTTCGAAGCCGCGCTCGAGGGCGCGCGCGAGATCGGCTTCACGGTGATCTCGCTGACGCTGTCCCTGATCGCGGTTTTCATCCCGCTCCTGTTCATGACCGGCATCGTGGGCCGCATGTTCCGGGAATTCGCCCTGACGCTCACCATCGCGGTGGTGACCTCCGCGATCGTGTCGCTGACGCTGACCCCGATGATGTGCAGCCGCCTGCTGCGGCAGCAGGCCGAATCCGCCGGCAACTTCATCACGCGGAAATTCCACCGCATGATGGATTCGACCGTGGAGGTCTACCGGCGCAGCCTCGAATGGGTGCTGGGTCACGAATTCCTCACCCTCATGGTCACGCTGGCGACGTTCGGCGCCACGGTCTGGCTCTATGTGATCATACCGAAAGGCTTCCTGCCGCTGCAGGACACCGGCCTCATCTACGGCGTGATGGAGGGCGGGCAGGACGTATCGTTCATCGAGATGCAGCGGCTGAGCAGCGAGATCGAGAGCACGATCCGCAAGGACCCGGACGTCACCGGGGTCGTCTCGGTGATCGGGGTCACGCCGCTCAATGCCACCCCGAACGCGGGCCGGCTCGCCATCACGCTGCGCCCGCGCGACCAGCGCGTCGCGACGGTCTCCACCATCATCGACCGGTTGAAGATCCAGGTCCGCAAGGTCCCGGGAACGGTGGTGTATTTCCAGCCCGTGCAGGACATCCAGATCTCGACCCGC
>DATMMZ010000157.1:0-4130 GCA_035569455.1 Mycobacterium sp.
TGTTTTCGGCAGAGGCACTTCAAATTAGACGCGTGTGTCAGGCCGCCGGCGTCGTACGGGATGGTGTGGTCGAT
This sequence comes from Mycobacterium sp., assembly GCA_035569455.1. Lineage (GTDB taxonomy): Bacteria > Actinomycetota > Actinomycetes > Mycobacteriales > Mycobacteriaceae > Mycobacterium. Next base: position 75 of record DATMMZ010000157.1, read on the forward strand.
ATCGCAAAACTCGGCAGGCCGGTCGCAGCCTACGAACCGGCAGGTGAGATCGCGGCAGCGCACGAAGTCCGCCAGTGCCGCAGAGGGCCGGTAGCGCGGTTCGGGCGGACTGTCCCCGGGGTGAACGAGCCGCCGTATCTCGGCGGCGCCGCGGGCGGCCAGGTCGGCTAATACTTGGGCAGGTATCAGCGCCCCACCCAGCACAAAACCAGGATTGGGCGCAAGACGCACAGGCGTGGTGCGGGGTTGTACGGTCGGGCGGGGGCCGGTGGCCTCGCGGATGAGCTCGGCGAAACGTTTGGGCTCGCATACGATTTCGGGCCCGACATCGTCGGGCCGCTCACCATGCAGGTCCGTGCCCGTGGCACCGTCGAGCGAGCCTGCCTCGGCCAGCACATGCACGACAACTGAAGTCGTCGTTGGGCTCTCGGGCGCTGTGCAGCCGGGCTGGCCGCAGGCGCAAATCAGCGTGGTGTGTCCGGCGGCAAGTGCTCCCACGGCGTCGGCGCGACGCTGGTCGATGGTGCGCGGATCGTTGCCGCAGACCGTGTGGGCCAAGGCGGTTAGCCGGCGGTCCAGCAGAGTGGCGTCCGTGGATTGCACTTCTCCGTACAGTGCGGCGATACCACCCCGATGTTCGATATCGATGTAGCGCGAGCGGACCGCAGATTCCACGCGCCGGCGGGCGACGGGGTCGTGGCGCTCGACCAACGCGTCTATGGCTTGCTCGGTCTTGTTGAGCGATAGCGGTCCCCACGTAGTCAAGGCCTCCGCCAGTTCCGAGTCGATGGCGGCCAGGATGTCGGGCTCGAGCGCCAACAGGGTGCGGGTCACGATCATGTGGACGATCCGGTACGAAATGGCGCCGGTGGCGAACAAGGCCGCGACTTTTGGCAGCCGCTCGTGCAGGCAGATCGCGTTGTGCAGTTGAGCCCCCGCTGCGGCCGCGGTGATGCCTTGCGCGGCAGCGACTTCAGCGGCAACCGCTTCCCACGGGTCGATGCGCCACAGCTCGCGACCTTTTCCGTCTTCGACGGGGATCTGGCGGCGCTGGTAGAGCTCGGCGATGACGGCGAGCCGGCGCGCGCATGCCTTGTTTTCGGCGCGTGCCGAGTCGCCAATGGCGCTCACGAGCGCCACATCGCTGAACTCTTCGAACATGCTTTCGATTCTAGTTGGCTTATGACGGCAACCCGCCTCGGACTGGGTTGGCTGTGGATGAATGTCGCTCTGTGGATAAGTCCTACGGCGCCGCTCGAACAAGGCTTGACTGTGAAGTAGCTCACCGTAGAATGACCACTGGTCATCCACGCTAGGAGGCGTTATGCCGACGGTGACTTGGGCGCGTGTCGATCCGGCTCGTCGCGCCGCCATCGTAGAAGCCGCCGAGGCGGAGTTCGGGGCGCACGGATTCTCCGGGGGCAGCCTGAACGTCATCGCGCGGCGCGCGGGAGTCGCCAAGGGCAGCCTGTTCCAATACTTTGCCGACAAGCGCGACCTGTACGCGTACATCACCGACATCGCCAGCCAGCGGGTGCGGGCCTACATGGAGGACCGCATCCGCGAGCTAGACCCCAGCAGGCCGTTCTTCGGCTTTCTGACCGATTGGCTCGACGGCTGGGTCGCCTATTTCGCCGACCATCCGCACGAACGCTCGCTTCATGCCGCGGCGACTTTGGAGGTCGACACCGATGCGCGCATCAGTGTGCGAAGCGTCATTCACCGCCATTACCTGGAAGTGCTGCGCCCCCTGGTGCGCGACGCTGCGGTGCGGGGGGACCTGCGTGCGGATGCCGACATCGACGCGCTGTTGTCGTTGCTGCTGTTGATCTTTCCGCACCTGGCGCTGGCCCCGTACATGCGCGGATTGGACCCGATCCTCGGGCTCGACGAGCCCACCCCGGAACAGCCGGCACTGGCCGTGCGCAGGCTCGTCGCCGTCCTGGCGGCGGCATTTTCCCCGAACCTGGCCATGAAATCTCAGGAGGTCACATGACACGGACACGTTCAGGCTCGCTCGTTGCGGGCGGGCTCAATTGGGACAGCCTGCCGTTGAAACTGTTTGCCGGGGGCAACGCGAAGTTCTGGGATCCGGCCGATATCGACTTCTCCCGCGACCGGGCGGACTGGGAGGGGCTGGCGGATGATGAACGGCACTTGGCCACCCGGTTGTGCGCCCAGTTCATCGCCGGCGAAGAGGCGGTGACCGAGGACATCCAGCCGTTCATGGCAGCGATGCGGGCCGAGGGCAGGCTGGGCGACGAGATGTATTTGACCCAGTTCGCCTTCGAAGAGGCCAAACACACCCAGGTGTTCCGGTTGTGGCTGGATGCCGTCGGGATCACCGAGGACCTGCACAGTTACCTCGATGAACTCCCGGCCTACCGGCAGATCTTCTACCAGGAGCTCCCGGAATGCCTCAACGCTTTATCGACCGATCCTTCGCCGGCCGCCCAGATCCGCGCTGCCGTGACGTATAACCACGTCGTCGAGGGCATGCTGGCCCTGACCGGTTACTTTGCCTGGCACAAGATCTGCGTGGGCCGCGGCATTCTGCCCGGCATGCAAGAGCTGGTCCGGCGCATCGGCGACGACGAGAGACGGCACATGGCCTGGGGCACCTTCACGTGCCGGCGCCACGTGGCCGCCGACGACGCCAACTGGACCGTCTTCGAAACGCGGATGAACGAGCTCATCCCATTGGCGTTGGAGGCCACCGAGCAGGCCTTTGCCCTCTACGACCCCATGCCGTTCAACATGTCGGTGGCGGAGTTCGTGCAGTACTCCTCCGACAAGGGGATGCGGCGGTTCGGGACGATCAGCAGCGCCCGCGGGCGCCCCATCGGCGAGATCGACCTCGACTACTCGCCGGTGCAGCTGGAAGACACCTTCGCCGACGAGGACCAGCGGGTCCTCGCAGCAGCCTCCGTCTAGCCGACCCAGACGGTCTTGGCGTTGCAGAACTCGCGGATGCCGAGCCCCGCCAGCTCGCGGCCGTAGCCCGACCGCTTGACACCCCCGAAGCCCAGCTCCGGGTAGGACACCGTCATCCCGTTGATGAAGACCTGGCCGGCCTCGATGTCGTCGATGAAGCGCTGCTGCTCGGCCTCGTCATTGGTCCAGGCGTTGGACCCCAGCCCGAACGTCGTGGCATTGGCGATCTCGATGGCCTCATCGATGTTCTGGGCGCGGTACATCGAGGCGACCGGGCCGAACACCTCCTCGGTGTACAGCGCCATGTCCTTGGTGATGTCGGTGACCACCGTCGGCGGGTAGAACCAGCCCGGCCGGTCGAGACGCGTGCCGCCGCAGCGGATCTTAGCGCCGGCCGCGACGGCGTCGTCGACCTGCTTCGCGATTTCGTCGCGGCCCGACTCGGTGGCCAGCGGACCCACGTCGGTGTCCGGGTCGGTGGGGTCGCCGACCTTCAGCGTCTCCATCCGCTCGACGAACTTGTCGACGAACGCGTCGTAAATGTCGGTATGGACGATGAACCGCTTGGCGGCGATGCAGGACTGGCCGTTGTTCTGCACCCGGCCGGTGACCGCGGTGTTGACGGCCTCGTCGAGGTCCACGGACGGCATCACGATGAACGGGTCGCTACCACCGAGCTCGAGCACGGTGGGCTTGATCTCGTCGCCGCAGATGGCGGCGACCGATTGACCGGCCGGTTCGCTGCCGGTCAGGGTGGCCGCCACGACTCGGGGGTCGCGCAGGATGCGCTCGACGACGCTGGACGAAACGAGCAACGTCTGGAAGCAGCCCTCCGGGAAGCCGCCGCGGGTGATGACGTCGGAGAGATACAGCGCCGACTGCGGCACGTTGGAGGCGTGCTTGAGGAGACCCACGTTGCCCGCCATCAACGCCGGCGCGGCGAACCGGACGGCCTGCCAGAGCGGAAAGTTCCACGGCATCACGGCCAGAACCACCCCGAGCGGCTGGTACCGGATGTATGCCTTTTTCGCGCCGACCTTTGCCGGGTCGGCGGGCTCGTCGGCGAGCAGCTTCTCGGCGTTCTCCGCGTAGTAGCGAAAACCCTTGGCGCACTTGAGCGCC
>DATMMZ010000158.1:0-37876 GCA_035569455.1 Mycobacterium sp.
GGTGCCCACCGCCGCAGCGATGTCCATCGAATGGACCACGTCGGCGAAGAGAACCGTGACCTGCTTGTACTCCGCGCGGGTATCTGCTTCGTCGACTGGTGAGCCACAGCCGTGACAAAACCGGGCGTTCTCCAGAGGCTCGGTGCCACACGTCCGGCACGCCGCTATGGCCGTCATCCGACCCTCCGCCGATCCGGGCCCCCGGTTCTCACAGGATAGGCGATTGGGCGCTTCACGAGGCGCTGTTGGCTTCACAGTGAGTGATACCGATACGAAGTTTTGAGACCCTCATATGTCGTCTCTTTCGAGACAAGACCGGTGCCCGCAAGATTACGGTCGGACGTTTTCGAGCATCACTTTGGCTACCGATTGGGTGTCAGTGTCGTCTACTGCGAGGTGCGGGCAACGTCGTCAACTTGTCCGCGAACTTCGTATCGAAACCGGACCTCACTGCGGCCTCCACGTCGTCCAGGGACCAGGCGTTAGCAGCTGGCCCAGCTTCAGTGACCGGAGGAACCAACTCCGTCTCGTCACCACCGGCACCGTCTTCGTTCCAGACGGTGGTCCCACCATCCTTGTCGGCAGACATCACTTCATGCTCGTTGAATCTGCCATCCCGTGGAGCCGAATTCGCTCACATCAAGCAATGCAATCTGGTCAGCCAGCTGCTGGGCCCCGGCGGCACGAGATCCCTTGGTGCGTAATGGGATGCCAGAGTGGATGCATACCCGGCAAAGTACGCCCAATGTGTCCAATAGAGCCATTAAAGGCTCTGAACTGTGCGCCGTCAGGGTTTCGAACCCCGGACCCGCTGATTAAGAGTCAGCTGCTCTACCAACTGAGCTAACGGCGCCTGTCGGCCGAGACCGCTTTGCGACAATAACAGGCATTCCGTCGCAGAGCGAAATCCCGGACCTTCCCAGGATAGTGCCTAGATGGCGGGCAATCTGCCTGCGCTTGCGCACCCCCGGGACCATGGCTTAGGGCCACGGGCCGCTGCCAAAATGCCGGGCAGTCTCACGCTTCGGTGTGGAGTTCGTCTCGATTGCCGCACTTGGCCGGGCGAACTGGCCGGTGCCGCCGCGGCGGCCCTTAGAATACTTGGAACAATTCACGGTCAGCGGTGACCAACGCAAGCCAAACCATGGGGAAGGTCAGTTGATGACGCCTTCGCGCCGACGTCGACTGTGGCTGGCTGTTGCCCTGACCGCGGTTGCTGTGTTCAGCGCTGCCTGCAGCAGTGGCGGCGGAGCCGCGCCGGTGAAGGCCATCGTCGACAAGGGCACGCCGTTCGCCGACCTGCTGGTGCCCAAGCTCACGGCCTCGGTGACCGACGGTGCCGTCGGTGTCACCGTCGACTCACCCGTGACGGTGACCGTCGCGGACGGTGTGCTGGCGTCGGTCACGATGGTCAACGAAAACGGCAGGACGATAAACGGCCAAATCAGCCCGGACGGACTGCACTGGCAGACCACCGAGCAGCTGGGCTACAACCGGCGCTACACCCTGAATGTGAAGGCGCTCGGACTCGGTGGCGCGGCGACCCGCCAGATGACCTTCGCCACCAGTTCCCCCGCGCACCTGACGATGCCGTACGTCAATCCGGGCGACGGCGAGGTGGTGGGCATCGGCGAGCCGGTGGCGATCCGGTTCGATGAGAACATCGCCAACCGCGCCGCGGCGCAGAAGGCCATCGCCATCACCACCAACCCGCCCGTCGAGGGCGCGTTCTATTGGCTCAACAACCGCGAGGTACGTTGGCGCCCAGAGCACTTCTGGAAGCCGGGCACGACTATCGACGTATCGGTGAACACGTACGGCGTCGACTTGGGCGACGGGATGTTCGGCGAAGACAATGTGAAGACGCACTTCGCCATCGGCGACGAGGTGATCGCGACGGCCGACGACACCACCAAGATAGTGACCGTGCGGGTCAACGGTGAAGTCGTCAAGACCATGCCGACATCGATGGGTAAGGACAGCACCCCGACGGCCAACGGGACCTACATCGTCGGCGCACGGTTCAAACACATCATCATGGACTCGTCGACCTACGGGGTTCCGGTCAACTCGCCCAACGGATATCGCACCGACGTCGCGTGGGCCACCCAGATCTCCTACAGCGGCGTCTTCGTGCACTCCGCGCCGTGGTCGGTTGGCGCCCAAGGCCACACCAACACCAGCCACGGCTGCCTGAACGTGAGCCCAAGCAACGCCGTGTGGTTCTACGACCACATCAAGCGCGGCGACATCGTCGAGGTCATCAACACCGTGGGGCCCACGCTTTCGGGCATTGAGGGGCTCGGCGACTGGAACATCCCCTGGCCGCAGTGGAAGGCGGGCAACGCCAACACCTAACGGGAGGCCGTGGGGAGCTCTAGCCGGTCGCTTTCATCCAGGTCGACATCGAGCGCGTTGAGCATCAGCGCCAGGCCCGCGTAGCGGCTGATCACCATGAGCACTTCGATGGTGGCCTCGGAGCCGAGGACTTTGTGCACTTCATCGAACAGTGCCGCCGACACGCTGCGGGTGGTGAGCAGTTCTGATGTCAGGCCCACGACCGCGCGTTCGGTGTCGCTTAAATCGATTTGCTCCCAACCTGATTCGGCGGTTAGGGCTTCGATCTCCTGCACGGTAACCCCGGCCGTGGGCGCGATGTCGTTGTGCTGGCCCAGCTCGTAGCGACAGTCCATCAGGTAGGCCGTGCGCAGCACGACAAGTTCGCGCAGCCTGACGGGCAGTACCGGGCTGTTGAGGGCCGCGCTTCCAGCCTCCATCCAACCGGTGTAGACCTTTTCGGCGTTGGCCACGGCCCGGTAGACGTTGAGGTTGCCCCGCTCCAGGGTCAGTTCCCTTGCCCGCTCGGTCATCTGTTCGGGCCGGCGATAAGCGATTCGGGTCATTGTTGTTCTCCTGTTCAGACCTGTAGCCGGGATGTGGTGTCGATGTCGAGTTCGACGGCGTTGAGCACCAGCGCCAGCCCGTAGTAGCAGCTGACGATCATCAGCAACTCGGTGAGCGCCTCGTCGCCGAGCGCGGCATGGACCGTGGCGAAGGACTCTTCGCGGAGGTGTCGGGTGGTGCACAACTCGGTGACCGCGTCGAGCACGACACGTTCGGTCTGGCTGAGCCCGGCCGCTTCGTGATCACCGGCGTCGATGATGGCGTCGATCTGTCGTTCGGTCAGACCCGCGGAACGGGCCAGCTCCATGTGCTGGCTGAGTTCGTATGGCGTCCCCTGTAGATGCGCCACCCGCAGGATGATCAGTTCGCGCATCCTCGGGGTGAAGGTGGGGCTGTCGAGAATCTGGTCGACCATCTGCGCCCATCCGCCAAACACCGCCGGCGCGTGGGCGAGAAGTCGGAACAGGTTCAGCTCGCCGCGACGTGCCATGAATTCGCGGATCGGTTCGGATTGTTGGTCGACGGTGGTGAGCGGCATTCGCGACATCGGCTTGGCTCCTTCTACTGTCCATCTGTCTGGGCGGCGACGACGAAGGTCCAGTCCAGGGTCACGAAGGGCTCCTCGACGGTCGTTCCGTCCGGGGCGATCCCGGGCTCGTGCCGCACGAAATCGGCCTGCAGGGAGTCCTGGTCCGCGAAGACCGCGTCGCGGCCGATGTACGGGTCGTCTCGGTAGAACAGTTGGGTGATCAGTGGCTGGTAGCCCTCGGCGTGGAACCAGAAGTGCACATGCTGTGGCCGCATCACGGATCGGTTTGCGGCACGCATGATTTCCCCGCACGGACCGTCGGTGGGCACCGGGTAATAGCGCGGCGTGATGGAGCGGTACCAGAACCGGCCGTCTTCGTCGGTGGTCAGCAGGGCCCGCATCGCGAACTCGTCGTGCAACTTCTCGGTCTGCTGAACGTCGTAGAAGCCTTCGCCGTCGCTGTGCCAGGTGTCCACGTGGGCGCCGGCGATCGGTGTGCCCTGTTCGTCGACAACTCGGCCGGTGACGAACATCGGTGTACCCGCCACGCCGCCGGAGATATCGGCACCGTTTTCGGCCGTCGGACGGCCCTCGACATAAAACGGGCCGAGTAGAGCCGAGTCGGTGGTCGATGAGCCCCCGTGCTGGCTCATCGTGTCCAGCAGCATGCTCAACCCGAGGATGTCGGAGAGCAACACCACCTCCTGACGGGTTGGGCTGGAGATTTTCCCCAGCCGCTCAATGAAATCCATTGCGGTGAACCATTCCTCGCCGGTCAGCCGTACCTCACGCGCGAAGTCGTGCAGGTGCTGCACCAGACAGACGAATAGCTGCCGGAAGCGCTCGTCGGTGGAGGTGTCGAAGGTCCGCTGGACGGCCCCGGTAATGGTTTGTTCGGTCAGATTGCTCGGCATTGCCTTGCCTCTCTTTGAGATTGGATCGTTTGACGTTGGTTCAGGGGTGGATGACGACGCGGCCGGCGGTGTGATCGGCGACGGCCTGATATGCCGTGCTCGCCTCTTCAAGGGGATAGGTCGCGGTGACGGGAAGTGGCCGAAACTCGCCGGATTCGAAGTGGGGGCTCAACTTTTCCAGGCGGCGCGCGGAGTCGACGACGCCGAGTTTTGTGCTGTCTATGCCGAAGATCCGGGTTTCGTTGTGGTAGAGGTCCCTAAGGTCGATTTCGACGGTGCTGGTACCGACGGCGCTGATCACCACGAGCCTGCCTCGGTGGGCGAGCGAGGCCAGTGCGGCCGGGGTGGTCACCCCGCCCACCGCGTCATACACCACCTGCGCGCCGGTGCCGCCGGTGATCCGTTTGATCTCGGCGCCGATATCCGCGGCCGGGTCGAATTCGATGAAGTGGTCGATGACGGCCGCAGCGGGGGTGTCCGGGCCGGGCGCGCGGCGGTCCACCCCGATCACCGTGGCGCCCAGCGCCCGCGCGATCTGTGCGACCGCGCCTCCGACCCCGCCGGAAACCCCGAAGATGGCGATGGTTTCACCGGCAGCGAGCCCGGCGGCTTCCACCGCCCCGTACCAGCCCACCACAAAGTTCACCCCGACGGTGGAGGCTTCGTCGAAGCTCAGCCGTTCGGGTTTGCGCACCAACGCTGCCACAGGCACCGACATCAACCGGGCGTGTGACCCGTCACGGGTGAACCCGACGTCTCCGCCGGTGCCCCACACCTCGGCTCCCTGCCATTCGGGTGGGCCGCTGATCACGACGCCGGCGAAGTCACGCCCTGGCGTGCGCGGCAGCACGGTCCAGTCCATCTGGCCGCCAACGTTTTTGACGTCGGAGGGATTGACCGACGCTGCCTTGACCCGAACCAGTGCTTCCTGTGGTGTCGCCACCGGGTCGGGCACGTCCATAACCTGCAGGACGGCGGGCTCGCCAAAGCGGTGGAAGCGCAACGCACGTGTCATCATGTCCTCCTGTGAGTCGATCGTCATCGCCTGACAGTTTCTAGACAACACCTGATCTTCGATCGCGTCCAACGAAGAAAAACGATCGCAATAATCGTGATTCGCGATGGCATTCCTGGGTGTAGCTGCGGCACTTGGAATACTTCGTCGCGGTGGCCGCCGAGATGAACTTTTCCAAGGCGGCCCAGCGGATACATGTCGTGCAGTCGGCGCTGTCGGCGGCGGTGGGCAGACTGGAAAAGGAACTGGACGTCGAGTTGTTCGACCGCTCCAAGCGCCAAATTGCGCTCACTGCGCCCGGCGAGGCCTTCCTTGAGCATGCCCGGGAAGTGATACAAGCGGCTCATCGGGCACGGTCCTCGGTCGATGACTTCCATGTCGGACGAGTTCGGCGGCGATCGCGTAATCCGCCACCTCGTAGGCACCGATCGGGTTGACCCCGGCAGCGGCCAGCGCAGCATCAACGCGTTGCCGGATTCCCCACCCGACGGGGAATTTGATGAGATCTTCTCCGCCGAGGTCGACAAGTCGCACGCGGGCGCCGTCGGACTGCGGGCGGCTGGTGTCGCAGACGAAGACCATGGGCTCTCGCGTCAGCTCGCGCAACGCGACAAGCGGAGACGGCGACGACTGGATCGAGACCAACGCCAGGTCCATCTGGCCGTCGGCGATCGCGGCCAGTGCCGGAAAGGTTTGAACACCCAGGCCATATGTCGACGTCATCATGCCTCCACGCGGTGTTTCTCTGTGAAATCAAGGGATGAGTTCACGCCGGCAATCTTCGACCATCCCCGATGGTGTCGGCACGAGTAGTTGGCTACTCATCTGCTGACCGTCGTCGCAATGACGTTGCAGGGCAGGCATCTCTCGCCGCCTCAACATGCGCCGATCTGGGCGTGTCCGTGTGGCCTTGAGGCAGTCCACGGCCGCCGTCCTCAACGCCTGTCTGTCGGCGTTTTGGGGGTCCATAATGCTGTCTCAGATAAGCAGACCCACATTCTCTACGGTCGTTTCAGGCATCGATAAGCTTTTCCACCGCTTTCGCTATTCTTCATATTTGTGCCGTTTTGGACTCGCAGACTGACGGCATCGTCGACGCCCAAGAAGGAAGGAAGCGCATAAAATGCCTTCACCTCGCTGGCTGGCCAGACTGACAGTCCTCATGATGGCTGGCGCCGCCTTGGTTGCTAGCGCCGCGATTGCGAGTGCCGATCCCACTAATGACGCGTACCTGGCTCAACTGCGCGCCCAGGGCTTCAATTTTCCGCCGGACCGCGACGAGGCCATCATCGCGGTGGCGCACCTCATCTGTTACGACCGCTCGTGGGGTTTGACGCCGGACGCGATCGCCAAGGACGTCCACGAAGTCTTGGGCCCGAGAGGCGTTACGTTGGGAGACGTCACATCCATGGTGAGCCTCGCCGAATCGACCTATTGCCCGGGTTAGGCAAACCACAGCCGAGCGGCAACGGTTGTCGATAAAAAGCTTGTGGTTGGCCCGCCTAAGACGGACGCCGGCATCCGCGACGTGACCTTGTTCACCACAACGCGCGGCAAAAGGCTGTCCAAGACCGCGTTCACCAAGACCGTTGAGAACGGGTTCGCCAGTGTGGGCAAGCCCGATATGCGTGTGCACGACCTGCGCCATGTCGGCGCAACACTGGCAGCGCAGGCGGGTGCGACTACCAAGGAGCTGATGAGCCGGATCGGGCACCCACGCCAGCGATGGCCATGCGCTACCAGATCGCCGCCCAAGAGCGAGACGCCACCATTGCTGACAAGCTTTCCGGGCTGGCTGCCGGGAAGGGCTGGGTGGATATCGTCCATATCCGGACGATTGCCACCGATTCCGGATGGATTAAACCGATTACGGATGAACGAAACCGATTGTGGGGGAATGGATTTCCTTGCAAATCCGCCACGTCGAGCGCTGCCGACCTGTTGGCCGCGGCCGACGAGCTGGATAGGCTCAAGGAATGAGCGACGACATGTTGTCACAGGAGCCGTCTGTGGTAGTGGGGATAGGCGTCTTGAAGCTGCTGTGCAAAGAGAAGCATTGCGTGGCCCGGCTGATAAAGCCCGCAGGGCATCAGCCGACCTATATCCAGGTGCCCGGAAAAGCGCAGGGGGAGTGGCCACGCGCGGAAGATAACAAGCGCACAGCTGCATACTGCGCGGGCTGTGGGAAATGGTTCTCCACCGATTCGTTTCAGTTGGCCCGCAGCATGAGCGTTCTAGTAGCACACCAATCGCGGCATGACGGCTCTTATCCGCTATCTGAGGAGGATCCGCTGGACGAGCCACGTCAGCATCCCCTCGAGCTAACACCCGAAACCGAACGCCTTTCGGATGAATTCGCGGAAATGTTCGGGCCCGGCAATGTCTGCCAGCGCTGCGGACGTAGGCGCCTAGACGACCTCGGCTACACCGATTGCGATGTGGTTCCAAGTGACGACCCCGAAGCGCCGGACGTCCTTATCTGCAGCGAGTGCCTAAAAGCGAGCGGCTAGACGAACCAAGGGATATGTACGAATGACCCGTCAGATTCAATTCTGACGGGCTTTTTGTCTCCGGCACTTTTTACCCTATTTGGGGAAGGGGCTAAACGTTGCCCTGTGAAGCGCTGGTGAGGCAAAAGAATAGAACCAGGAGGGGCCAAATTTGGCGGGACCGGTGGGGCCAAACGGTGGGGACTGTCGTGCGGTCATCAGCGTTGATCACCTCAAGTCGTGGTTGATTCGCTCCTCTTCGAAGCGCTTGCTGGCTTTCCTCAAAGTTGCGAAGTTTCCGTCTGTGGGGTTATTCCACCAATCCAGGACGGCAAAGGCCATGTCGCGGGCGTACGGATATAGAGGCCAAGGGCGGCCCTTCTTCTGTGAGAATAGGAAGGCGTTAGCGGAATCCCTCAGCGCGTTAGCGGCACGCTCTAGCTCATCCCGGTCTGGATCTGGCAAGTCGTGAATTTCCCGGTTGAGTATTTCGGCTATCGCGTCCCAGACCGCGAGGCCGAACCGCTCGCCACTGCTTTTGGCATCCATTTAAGTCTCCAATCCGTTTTGCGCCATCGCGGGTATATTCTCTGGCGTGCCTAGTTGCTTTCGCCCGCAATGAGGCCGCCCTCTGCAACGCCATGTAATGGCCCCAGGATGACGGGAGGAGCGCCGGATCAGGTGCTTCGTCAAAGCCCGACCCCAGACTGCCAGCCTTGCGCTATCTGCTTGGCCTCCTCCAGTGTTGCCGCCAGGCGCGGCGGGTTGACCTTGGCGGAGAAAAGAGCGTCCCCATCGGATAGTCCGACAGCCCACCGCCCATCGGACTGCTTGGAGGCGACGTAGCGGCGCTTACCGCTCTGCGCTACGTACGTGCTCTCATTCTCCTCGATCCACTCCAACTGCTCGCTCATGGTGCTCATTAAACGCGGTTTAACCGCGTGGTTGCCGAGGGCTCGTCCAGCTGCGCGTCTATCCGCGCAGTGCTTTCACCGGCCTGCACCCATCGTCGAGGTGACGCTGAATCTCAAGGCCTACGCCGGACTACCGCCTAGTTGGGTCCGTGCCGCACCCAACCATGTCCGGCATGGCGATATGCAGTTACGGCTAAAAGGCTTAGCTGAGCCCTTGGCCTGATACAACGGCGAATTGGGCCGCCGCTCGCTCGTCGAGCAGCTCGTCGATGTGCACGGTGCTCGGCGTGCGGCCACTCAATACGCGAGCTACGTGCCACGCGCGGAACAGTAGCCGAAGTTCGTCGTCGATGCTCTCAATGTCACGCACGCCCGGCTCTCCTAAATGTTTCCGTTTCCGCCCAAAGGCGAGAACGCTGTTGCTCGTTCGTCGAGCAGCTTGTTCTATGTGCACGATGCTCGGTGAGCGGCGGTTCAAGTGGCGAGCCACGCGCCACGCAGTTCAGCATCGATGGTCTCAATGTCACGCACGCGCGGAGCTCAGGTCCGCGGCGATGACCTCCACGCGGAGCTTGTCGGGACGCCCGTCCAGTCGCTCGACAAGGCGGCCCTCTACGAACAAGCGCAACAGCGACGACAGGCGAGACATCTCATCCTCGCCGGATCGCCGGCAACCGTCGCTGCACCAGCGCGCAGGCCGACCACGGCGGGGGTTCCTGACCAGGTCAGTCCCGCACTTGGGGCACGATCCGGGGTAGCTACTTCTTAGCGTGGCTTCTCTCGCTTCGCGTTGTGCCGCAACGCATTTCGACATGCGGCTCCCTTTGTGGCGCAACGGGTCTCGGCTGCGCAGAAAACTCACCAGGCCGTCAGTCGGGGGTTACGATTCGGCGCGTACGCACCTATTTGGGCAGGCCGAAACCTGTTTTTGAGTTTTCAAACATATTGGCGCACAACGAAACTCGCTTCGACTCCAGCTCGATCCGAAGGGTCATGAGGGGGCGGCGCTGGTCGGGATTTTCGACCCAACCAGGGGGAGGGTACCTGTCCGATGGGGGTGGGGGTATGGCTGGTTCCAGCTTCGCCGCGCAACGTGATCCGGCTCTCCCGCAGTATTGTCCCATCGGGCGGGGTGCCGGTTCACTATGGGTGAAAGGCAGTGTGGCACAGCATGATTGGGTGCAGTACGGTCTTGGAATGCCGAGACGGACACCCTGCAGCATTTGCTTCACGTTCCGTCAGGCGTCACTCCCGCTATCCTCCTGGCCTCGCAACCGCCAACGGAAGTCACAGTGGCTCGCGCCGCCCATGATGGTTTGGGAGCGGCGAAACTCCCAATCGGGGCGGAGCACTGGCTCTGTCGCGAAGTCGACACCGCAGGTGAGCAGCGCCCCGACGTCGGCGGCTCCGATCGCGCGAAAGTACTCGGCGAACCCGCATCTCGTCATGTTGATGGCACAAGTCGAGTCCGTATCTTCAACGACCTCGGTTTCGATGGGGTACTGCTCCTCGATGTCATTGTCCCTCGGATGGGAGTTCCGCGTACTTACCGCCTTGGCCTGCCATTCCGCATGCGATTCGGCAATCGCCCGACCAACGATGGAGTGGGCGCGCTCTTTGCCGAGCTCGCGTTCGAGCGCTCTCACGATCGGGATGACGGCGCGGGCCTGGATCTTAACGGCGTCCAGCGAAGTGGGTTTCTGCGACATCGGCGCCTCCGTTCATGGACGGCAGCTACGTAGCTATTCGTGTTTGCCCGAAGGTACGACGACCGAGCGTCGCCATCCTACTGCCCTCGGAAATCGGAGGTCCCCACATGACACCTGACGCTGTACAGCGGAGGACCGACCACCGGCCACGTCACGGCGAACTGTTTGGCGGGGTCGCCTCCCGCCCGTCCCCTACGGCAGGCCTCGTCCGAATTTGTGGGAAACATGGCGGATCGGACACTGTGCAGGTCACGCGGCCGGTGCGACAGTTAGGGCATGACTCGCACCGTAACCTCGATCACCGACCCAGACCCAGTGCGCCAGAGCCTCTGGTGCCACCTCCGCGAGAAAGACGGCCGGATCGTGCGCTACTGCTTCATGGCGACCTCCCGAATCACGGAGCCGGGCGTCGAGCGGTGCTGACCGGAGATACAAAGAAGGCGACGCTCATTTGGCCGAATATTTTTCGGGGATTGACGACGTCTTCGGAAATTTTCCTGTTCATGCTGGTCGCTACTGGTCGGCCAACTATGTCAGCCTCGCGGTGGTTCTGAGCAGCACATGACGGCTAGCGTTGCAATCGCGTTGCAAGGCCTCGTCAAAGAAAAAGGTCAGAGGGGCTAAAATGCCACCTCTGACCTGCGGGGTGAGTGACGGGACTCGAACCCGCGACATTCAGGATCACAACCTGACGCTCTACCAACTGAACTACACCCACCATGGCCGTGCCGGCCCAGAGTGCTTGCGGGCATAAGCGCGGCGACGTCGATACTAGCCGCTCGGTGGCTCGTCGGCCGAATCGTTTGGTTCCGGTGCGTCCGCTCCGTTTTGAAGTTCGGCGGCCACCGCGGCGATTTCACTGGTCGACGGCCCTGGAAGGGCCACGAATGCGGTGCGCCGGTAGAACTGCAGCTCCCGAATGGATTCGTGAATGTCGGCCAGCGCGCGGTGCGCGAGCCCCTTGGTCGGCTGGCCGAAGTAAATGCGCGGGTACCAGCGCCGGCAGAGTTCCTTGATCGAGCTGACGTCGATCATCCGGTAATGCAAGAACGAGTCCAGCTTGGGCATGTCACGGGCGATGAAGGAACGATCGGTGGCGATCGAGTTGCCCGCCAGCGGCGCAGTCTTGGGCTGTTTGACGTGCTCGCCGATGTAGTCGAGCACCATCGTCTCGGCAGTCGCCAGGTCGACGGCGGACGCCTTCACCTCGTCGATCAACCCCGAGCGCGAGTGCATCTCGGCGACCACGTCGATCATTGACGACATCGCGGCTTCGTCAGCATGAATCACCACATCGATTCCGTCACCGAGGATATTCAGATCGGCGTCGGTGACCAGGGCCGCGATCTCGATCAGCTTGTCCGAACGCAGATCCAGCCCGGTCATCTCGCAGTCGATCCACACCAATTCGTCCCGCACAGCGCTCAGAGTAAGCCCACGTGAGCCCTGCGCCTGCCGCCCCCTGGCAAGTAGTGTGATGTTGCCGTACTGCATAGGGAACTACTCGGGAAGAGGGGCGGCACGATGAGCACCGAATCAGGGGCCGGTGGGCCCGACGGACCCGCCAAGCGGATCGCGAACGGCTATGCGTTCGAAGGCCAGGCACTGGAATTGGGCACCGTCGTCGTCGACGGCGAGGCCGACCCGACCGCGCAGATTCGCATCCCGCTGGCCACCATCAACAGGCACGGCCTGGTGGCCGGGGCAACCGGTACCGGCAAGACGAAGACGCTACAGCTGATCGCCGAACAGCTCAGCGCAGCAGGGGTTCCGGTGCTGATGGCCGACGTGAAGGGCGACCTATCCGGTCTGTCCCGGGCGGGGGAGGCCAATGACAAGACCGCCGCGCGGGCGAAGGACACCGGTGACAGTTGGGCGCCCACCGGATATCCGGTGGAGTTCCTGTCGCTGGGAACCGGCGGAATTGGGGTGCCGGTGCGAGCTACCATCTCCAGCTTCGGCCCAATCCTGCTTGCAAAGGTGTTGGGGCTCAACGCTACTCAGGAATCGACGTTGGGGCTGATCTTCCATTGGGCCGACCAGAAGGGCCTTCCGCTGCTGGATCTGAAGGATTTGCGCGAGGTCATCACCCGCCTGACCGGCGATGAGGGCAAGGCCGAGCTGAAATCCCTTGGGGCGGTGTCGCCTACCACCGCCGGCGTGATCCTGCGGGCATTGGTCAATCTGGAAGCCGAGGGCGCCGAGACCTTCTTCGGTGAGCCGGAGCTTGACCCCGATGACTTGCTGCGCGTCGATGATCAGGGTCGCGGCATCATTTCGCTGCTCGAGTTCAGCGGCGGCCAGACGTTGCGCCCGGTGATGTTCTCCACCTTCCTGATGTGGGTGCTGGCTGACCTGTTCACGCACCTACCCGAGGTGGGTGACGTGGACAAGCCCAAGCTGGTGTTCTTCTTCGACGAGGCGCACCTGTTGTTCACCGACGCGTCGAAGGCCTTTCTGGAACAGGTCGAGCAGACCGTCAAGCTGATCCGCTCCAAGGGGGTCGGGGTTTTCTTCTGCACCCAGTTGCCGACGGATCTGCCCAACGACGTGCTCTCTCAGCTGGGAGCCCGGGTTCAGCACGCATTGCGGGCATTCACCCCCGACGATCAAAAGGCACTAAGCAGGACCGTCCGCACCTACCCGAAAACCGATGTCTACGACCTGGAGTCCGCGCTGACATCGCTGGGCATCGGTGAGGCCGTCGTCACAGTGCTGTCGGAGCGAGGTGCACCAACGCCCGTGGCGTGGACCCGCATGCGAGTGCCGCGGTCACTGATGGCTGCAATCGGCAACGACGCCATCGGCGCGGCGGCCAAGGCCAGCCCGCTGCAGCCGAAATACGGCCAGACCATTGACCGGGAGTCGGCGTACGAGATGCTGAGAGCCAAGTACGCTCCTGCCCCGGAAGCGACGCCGCCGGCGTCCGGCTTACCGCCGTCGTCGACGGACTTCGACTTGCCGCCGATGCCGCCGCCGGCCGCGCCAAAGGGCCCAGGCATGTTGGAGCAGATGATCCACGATCCGACGGTCAAGAGCATCCTCAACACAACAGCACGCGAGATCACCCGCAGCATTTTCGGTACCGGGCGTCGCCGCCGGACCTGACGTCAAAGCTTCGGTTAGCCGTCGAGCTTCTTGTAAAAGCTGCCCACGATCGGTGCCACAATGGCGCGCGGTACGTACTGACTCGCCACCGACATGGCCTTAGACGTCAGGCCCGGGACGACGCGCATCTTGTTGCGCTCCAACGCATCCAGCGACACCCGCGCGGTGTGCTCCGTCGAGATCCACAGAAAGCCCGGCACCAGCTTTTCGACCAGCGAGGCTTCGGAGGGATCCGGTAGGTCGGTGCGCACCGGGCCCGGCGCCAGCAGCGTGACGTGCACACCGGAGCCGCGCAGTTCACCGCGCAGCGATTCGCTGAAGGTATTTGCGAATGCTTTCGTCGCGGCATAGGTGGCGTTGTAGGGAATCGGCGAATTGCCCGCCGCCGAACCAGAAATCAGTATCCCGCCGGCCTTGCGCTCGATCATGCCGGGCAACACTGCCAGCGTAAGGTCATGCACCGCTACGGCATTCAGCTGCACCTGTGCCTTTTCGCCCGCGGGGTCGAGCTCCGAGACCGCACCGAACGTCGCGGTGCCGGCGTTGGCGCACAGGATCGAGACAGGGCGGGTCGCCAGTTCGTCGCACAGTTTCGCCCGTTCCTCCGGGTCGGCCAGATCGGCGGGTCGCACTTCCACGGCGACGCGATATTTGTCGACCAGTCGTGCGGCCAGGTCGGCGAGCACGTCTTCGCGCCGCGCCGTGACGATCAGGCTGTGCCCGCGCGCCGCGAGTTCGGTGGCCAGCGCTTCGCCGATGTTTTGCGAAGCTCCGGTGACAACGGCGCGCGCGTCCGGACTGGGAGCTGGTATCGGCATGCGCCAATCGTAGACAGCCCCGGCACGCGGCGATCGCACGCGCGGCGTCGCAGGACACAGGCGATCGCTGCGCAGCCAATATAGAGTGCCGGGCATGAGTCAGCCGGAGTCGGCTTCGGCCACAGTTGTGCGATCTCCGGTGGTGGCGTGGGCGCTGTGGGACACCGGCGCCGCCGGTCTAAGCGCGATCGTGGCGACCTTTGTGTTCTCCGTCTACCTGACCAGCACCGTAGGTGCGGATCTTCACGCGGGTACCACACCGGCGAGTTGGTTGGGTCGTGCTGGGGCCCTCGCTGGGTTGACCGTCGCGGTGTTGGCGCCGGCCGTCGGCGTGTGGGTGGAGTCCCCGCACCGCCGGCGGGTGGCGCTGGGTGTGTTGACCGGCGTGGCGGTGGTGCTGACCAGCGCGATGTACCTGATCCGTGACCGCCCCAACTACCTATGGGCCGGGCTTGTGCTGCTGGCAGCGACGGCCGCGTGCGGTGATCTGGCCACTATCCCGTACAACGCCATGCTGCGCCAGCTCTCGACGCCGGCGACAGCCGGCCGGATCTCCGGCTTCGGCTCGGCGGCCGGCTATCTCGGCAGCGTCTTGCTGCTGCTGCTGATCTACCTGGGATTCATTTCGGGGAAGGGTGAGGTGCGCGGGCTGCTGCACGTGCCGACCCATGACGGACTTTACGTCCGGACAGCGATGCTGCTGGCCGCGGCGTGGTTCGCTGTGTTGGCCCTGCCGCTGTTGTTGGTCGCACACCGGTTGCCCGATCCTGGTGCGATTTCCCTCCCGACGAGCATGCTGGGTGGGTACCGCAGGCTGTGGTCGGAGATCAGCGCGGAGTGGCAACGCGACCGCAACCTCGTCTACTTCCTGGCTGCCAGCGCGCTCTTCCGCGACGGACTGACGGCAATTTTCGCGTTCGGGGCAGTGCTGGGCGTCAATGTGTATGGCATCTCGCAAGCTAACGTACTGATATTCGGTGTGGCGGCCAGCGTGATGGCCGCGGTGGGGGCGGTGCTCGGCGGGTTCGTCGACCACCGGATCGGATCCAAACCGGTCATCGTCGGATCACTGGTCGTCATCGTTAGCGTCGCGCTCACCTTGCTAGCTCTGCACGGTCCGGTGGCCTTCTGGGTGGGCGGGCTGCTGCTGTGTCTGTTCATCGGACCGGCGCTGTCGTCGTCGCGCGCCCTGTTGCTGCAGATGGCGAACCAGGGCAAGGAGGGGGTCGCCTTCGGTCTCTACACGATGACCGGGCGCGCCGTCGCCTTCGTGGCGCCGTGGCTGTTCTCCGTCTTCGTCGACGTGTTCGGCACCGTCCGTGCGGGCCTGGGCGGCATTTCAATCGTGCTGCTCGCCGGCCTGCTGGCGATGCTGGTGGTCCGTGTCCCACCGCGCCGCGCGGCTGTCCCGGTGGAACAGACCTGAACGCTACGACAGCGGGGCGTCGCAGACCGTGATGCCCTGTCCGGTTCGTTGGCGCACCTGGACGCCGGCCACCGTGACTGAGCAGGTGATGTTGTGGCCGATGTTGACGATCGTGACGTTCGCCGGATGGGAGGCTGACTTTGACAGGCTGACCTCTTTGGTCCACGGCAGCGATACGTTGAACTCCGTCTGTATGACGTCGCCGGTGTCCATGTAGGTGACGCTGATCGCTCGGCCTTCGCCGGTGACGCTGTAGACAACGGGCTGCATCGCGCCGGGTTCCGTTGTCTCGGTAGGCCCACCCGGGGCACTAGTAGTTGGGGGCGCTGGCGCGGCACTCGGTGAGTGTGGAGTCCTTGTGGTCGGCGGCGTAGGAGTCGAACTTCGCCCGGGCATGGGGGGCAAAGGCTCGACGGCAGTCTGCGTTTTCACTGCGCCGTTGGCGATTATCAGGGCGATGACCAGCCCAACGACCAGCAGCACTGCCGCGGCGGCTGCGATCCACAACCAACGCGGTGATCTTGGGCCTTCCGGCGGCGGGGTGGTCGGCCGCTCCGGGGGGATCCCCTGCGATGAGGGCTGGTCTTGTTGCCAGTACGGCGGCAACGGTTGGGTTGGGTTCGATTCGTTTCGGGTTGGCGTCCACTGGGGAGGTGGACCGCCATAGCCGGGCGCGTAGGGCGCTTGGTCGGCGTAGGCCGGGTCGATCCGCGGCGGATTTTGGGGACCCTGCCACTCGGTCGGTCCAGACCCCGGTAGAGGGGGACCAAACCGCTCGGTCCGATGTGGATCGTTCATGTCCACTGCAGGGTACCTGGGCCGGGCGGGTAAGCGGTGAATATAGGTGATCCGCCGAATCCCAGCGCGCGATGACAAGAGGGGGTCAGCCGGCTAATTCCACACGCTAACGGCAGCCTATTGACACTGGTCAGCGGCCCGCAGCGCGGCGACGGTCATCGCCCGCATGACGGCCCGAGACCGCACCGCGGGGGCCGGTTTGGTGCGCGAAGTGTCTGGGGACTTCATGCTGTGGGCCGTCGAGTTCAGCAGTCCGAATACCGCGTGCGCCGTCAGCCGGGCATCGGCTTCGGCCAGCTGCGGGTTGAGCTCGCGCAGCACGCCCACCCAGACCTCCACGTACTGCCGCTGCGCTTTCCGTACCTGCCGCTCTGCTGCGGCGGGCAGGTGCGCAAGGTCGCGGTCCTGGATGCGGATCAGGTCGGGTTCGCCCAAGGCAAAGTCGAGGTGGAAATCGATGAGGCCGTCCAGTGCCGCGGCCGGGTCGGAATTGCGGGCGGTCACATGGCGAGCACCGGCGAGTAGCCGGGCGCTGATCCCGACCAGCAACTCGACCAGCAGCGACTCCTTGTTGGGGAAGTGCCGGTAGATAGCAGGACCACTGACGCCGGCGGCGGCGCCAATGTCTTCTAACCGGACCGCGAGGAAACCGCGCTCGGCGAACAGCCGTTCGGCGGCCGAAAGGAGTTGCAAGCGCCGGTCGGACTTCAACTGGCTGCGGCGATTTGGGGCTTCAGGCTGGCCGGGCTGCCCGTCCGGGGCGGACGCTGTCATGACATCCTCCTTGGAGAGCGCGGGCCAACTCATCCCGGGCACTTCGGTTAATCGTCACTAACATAGCACGAGTTATTCGTCATTAACTCGGGCTCCGTGGTGACGGCTGTCGCCGACGGGCTAGGTTGTTAGCCGAACCAGGCGAGGGAATTGTGGCAGGAGCCGTACACCTTTCTTACGACACGGGTGCGTGCGAGCCTGGATTGCTCGAGACCACCATCGGAGCCAACTTCGCTGAAACCGCCGCCGAATATTCGGACAGGGACGCACTCGTTGACGTCCGGGCGGGGCGACGGTGGAGTTACTCCGAATTACTGAGCGCCGTGCGCCGATTGGCGACGGGGATGGTGCGGGCGGGAATCGGGGCGGGCGATCGGGTCGGCATCTGGGCGCCCAACCGGTGGGAGTGGGTGCTCGTCCAGTACGCGACCGCCGAGATCGGCGCGGTCTTGGTGACCATAAATCCCGCCTACCGGGCCGGCGAATTGGAGTATGCGTTGCGGCAATCCGGGGTCGCAATGGTGATTGCGGCGCCGGGTTTCAAGGGTGTGGACTACGCGCCGATGCTGGCCGAGGTGGCGCCGCGTTGCCCCGCCCTGAGCGATGTGGTGTTCATGGAAAGCGAGCGCTGGGACCAGCTGGCCGGTGCGCAGGCCGACCTCGATGCGCTGACGAAGATCGCGGCATCGCAGCGCAACAGCGATCCGGTCAACATCCAATACACCTCCGGCACAACGGGATACCCGAAGGCAGCCACGCTGAGCCACCGCAATATCCTCAACAACGGCTATCTGGTAGGCGAGCTGCTCGAGTACACGGCACAAGACCGGATCTGTATCCCGGTGCCCTTCTATCACTGCTTCGGCATGGTGATGGGCAATCTGGCGGCCACCAGCCACGGCGCGTGCATCGTGATCCCGGCGCCCGTCTTTGATCCTGCCGCCACCCTGCGGGCGGTCCAGGCCGAGCGGTGCACCAGCCTCTACGGAGTGCCGACGATGTTCATCGCCGAGCTCGGCCTGCCGGACTTCGCGGACTACCGGCTGGACAGCCTGCGCACCGGGATCATGGCGGGCTCGCCCTGTCCGGCCGAGGTGATGCGCAAGGTGATCGAGCACATGCACATGCCGGGCGTCTCGATCTGCTACGGCATGACGGAAACATCCCCCGTCTCCTGTCAGACGCGCACGGACGACTCGCTGGCGCGACGTGTCGGCACCGTCGGCCGGGTCGGTCCGCATCTGGAGATCAAGGTGGTGGACCCGGTTTCCGGCGAGACGGTGCCGCGCGGCGCGGCTGGCGAGTTCTGCACGCGCGGTTATTCGGTGATGGCCGGGTATTGGAATGACCCGGAGAAAACCGCCGAGGTCATCGACGCGAACGGCTGGATGCACACCGGGGATTTGGCCGCCATGGATGCTGACGGGTACGTCCAGATCACCGGCCGGATCAAGGACATCGTGGTGCGCGGCGGTGAGAACATCTCCCCGCGTGAGGTCGAGGAGTTCCTCTATACCCACCCCGATATCGTCGACGGCCATGTCATCGGGGTGCCCGACGACAGGTACGGCGAGGAGTTGATGGCGGTGGTCAAGCTGCGCGACGGGGCGCCGGCGCTGACCACCGAGGGGTTGCGCGAGTTCTGCGCGGGCCGGATCGCACGGTTCAAGATCCCGCGCTATCTGTGGATCGTCGACGAGTTTCCGATGACCGTCACCGGCAAGGTCCGCAAAGGGGAGATGCGGGAACAGGCGATCGAGTACCTGCGTGGTCAAGACTGACTGCCGTGGGTGCGGGGCATCCTCCCTGGACGCAGCGCGCGGGCAATGGTATTCTCACCCCCAGTTAATGAGCATTAACTGAAACTCTGCTAGACCGCCCCGGCGGCGAGGAGGCTCTGCGGTAATGGACAAGGTGGTGGCGACGGCCGCGGAGGCGGTCGCGGACATAACCGACGGGTCGTCTCTGGCGGTCGGGGGATTTGGGCTCTGTGGCATCCCCGAAGCGCTGATTGCCGCGCTGGCCGACAGCGGCGTCACCGATCTGGAGACGGTGTCGAACAACTGCGGCGTTGACGGCATCGGGCTGGGAGTGCTGTTGCAGCACAAGCGGATTCGCCGGACCATCTCGTCGTACGTGGGCGAGAACAAAGAGTTTGCCCGCCAGTTCCTGTCCGGCGAACTCGAGGTGGAGTTGACTCCGCAGGGCACGCTGGCGGAGCGGTTGCGTGCCGGCGGGATGGGGATACCGGCGTTCTATACGCCGGCCGGGGTCGGCACCCAGATCGCCGAGGGCGGACTGCCCTGGCGCTACGACGCGTCGGGTGAGGTGGCGGTGATGTCGCCGGCCAAGGAGACCCGCGAGTTCGACGGTGGCACCTACGTTCTCGAACGCGCGATTCGCACCGACTTCGCCCTGGTGCACGCCTGGAAGGGCGACCGGCACGGCAACCTGGTGTACCGCGAGGCCGCCGCCAACTTCAACCCGGAATGTGCGGGCGCAGGACGGATCACCATCGCCGAGGTCGAACATCTCGCCGAGCCCGGAGAGATCGACCCCGCCACGGTGCACACCCCGGGCGTCTTCGTGCAGAGGGTCGTGCACGTGCCCAATCCCAATAAGCGGATCGAGAAGGAGACGGTGCGATGACCGCGCCAGCGACGATGCAGTGGGGGCACCGCCCGCTTGCGGGGGAGAGTGGCGCCAAATGACATGGAGCAGGGATGAGATGGCCGCCCGGGTGGCTTCGGAGTTCGAGGACGGCCAATACGTCAATCTTGGCATCGGAATGCCCACCCTGATCCCCAATCACCTGCCCGGGGGCGTCCATGTCGTCTTGCATTCGGAGAACGGGATCCTCGGCGTCGGCCCCTACCCCAGGCGCGAGGACCTCGACGCCGATCTGATCAACGCCGGCAAAGAGACCGTCACCGTTCTGCCAGGTGCGGCGTTCTTCAGCTCGTCGGCTTCCTTCGGAATCATCCGCGGCGGACACCTGGATGTCGCCGTGCTTGGTGCCATGCAGGTTTCGTCTACCGGCGACCTGGCCAACTGGATGATCCCGGGCAAGGTGGTCAAGGGCATGGGCGGCGCGATGGATTTGGTGCACGGCGCCCGCAAGGTGATCGTGATGATGGAGCACGCGGCCAAGGACGGCAGCCCGAAGATTCTCGAGCGGTGCACGCTGCCGTTGACCGGCGTGGGCTGCGTGAACCGCATTGTCACCGAGCTCGCGGTTATCGATGTTTGCGATGACGGCCTGCACCTGGTCGAGACTGCTCCTGACGTAACCGTCGAGGAGGTCGTCGCGAAGACCCAACCGCCCCTTGTACTTCCGGATTTGGCCACAAGGTGACGACACGGTGACGACCATCGCGCCCGCGCCATCGTTCGCCGACGAGCACCGCCGGCTGGTGGGGGAGTTGAACGCCAGGCTTGCGATGGCGGCTCAGGGTGGCAATGAGCGCGCGCGGGAGCGTCACGTCAGCCGCGGCAAGCTGCTACCTCGCGAACGGGTCGACCGCCTGCTCGATCCGGGCAGTCCGTTCCTGGAGCTGGCTCCGCTGGCCGCCGGCGGCATGTACGGCGACGAGTCTCCGGGAGCCGGCATCATCACCGGGATCGGTCGGGTGTCGGGGCGGGAATGCGTGATCGTCGCCAACGACGCGACGGTCAAGGGCGGCACCTACTACCCGATGACGGTCAAGAAGCACCTGCGTGCCCAGGAGGTTGCGCTGCAGAATCGGCTGCCGTGCATCTATTTGGTCGACTCCGGCGGCGCCTTCCTGCCGCGTCAGGACGAGGTGTTCCCGGACCGCGAACATTTCGGGCGGATCTTCTACAACCAGGCGACGATGAGCGCCAAGGGCATCCCGCAGGTGGCGGCGGTACTCGGCTCGTGCACCGCGGGCGGCGCCTATGTGCCCGCGATGAGCGATGAGGCCGTCATTGTTCGGGAGCAGGGCACGATTTTTCTCGGCGGTCCGCCGCTGGTCAAGGCCGCCACCGGCGAGATCGTCACGGCCGAGGAGCTCGGTGGCGGCGACCTGCACTCGCGGGTTTCCGGTGTCACCGACCATCTCGCTGACGATGACGAGCACGCGCTGCGGATCGTCCGTTCGATTGCGGCCACCTTCGGACCGCGCGAACCGGCGCAGTGGGAGGTAGGGCGTTCGGTCGAGCCCGAGCACGCACCGAACGAGCTCTACGACGTCGTGCCCCCGGATCCGCGGACGCCCTACGACGTGCACGAGGTCATCGTGCGGCTAGTCGACGGCAGCGAATTCAGCGAATTCAAGGCCAAATACGGCAAGACGCTGGTGACCGGGTTCGCGCGCATCCACGGACACCCCGTCGGAATCATCGCCAACAACGGTGTGCTGTTCAGCGAATCCGCGCTCAAGGGAGCGCATTTCATCGAGCTGTGCGACAAGCGCAAGATCCCGTTGCTGTTCCTGCAAAACATCGCCGGCTTTATGGTCGGTCGCGATTACGAGGCCGGCGGAATCGCCAAACATGGCGCCAAAATGGTTACCGCGGTGGCATGTGCCCGGGTGCCCAAGCTGACCGTCGTGATCGGCGGATCCTATGGTGCGGGCAACTATTCGATGTGCGGGCGGGCGTATTCGCCGCGTTTTCTGTGGATGTGGCCCAATGCCCGGATTTCGGTGATGGGCGGCGAGCAGGCCGCATCGGTGCTGGCCACCGTCCGCGGCGAGCAGCTCGCCGCGTCGGGCACACCCTGGTCGGCTGACGAGGAGGAAGCGTTCAAGGCGCCCATCCGTGAGCAGTATGAAGACCAGGGCAACCCCTACTACTCGACCGCCCGCCTGTGGGACGACGGGATCATCGACCCTGCCGAGACAAGAACAGTTGTGGGACTGGCGCTTTCGGTGTGTGCCTACGCGCCGCTGGAACCTGTCTCCTATGGCGTATTCAGGATGTGAACAGCGTTGAAGCCCGAGCTTTTCGACACTGTGCTGGTTGCTAACCGCGGCGAGATCGCGGTCCGGGTGATCCGGTCCTTGCGGCGGCTGGGGATCCGGTCGGTCGCCGTCTACAGCGACCCTGACGCCGGCGCCCGGCACGTGCTCGAGGCCGACACGGCGGTGCGGCTGGGACCGGCCGCGGCACGCGAGAGCTACCTCGCTATCGACAAGGTGCTCGACGCGGCGGCGCGCACCGGATCCCAGGCGATCCATCCCGGCTACGGGTTTCTTTCCGAGAACGCCCATTTCGCCGCCGCGTGCGAACGCGCCGGGATGGTGTTCGTCGGCCCGCCGGCCCGCGCCATCGAGGTGATGGGCGACAAGATCACCGCCAAGAACGCGGTCGCCGCCTTCGACGTGCCGGTGGTGCCCGGTGTGGCCAAGCCCGGGTTGGCCGACGACGACCTGGTTGCGGCGGCCGACGAAGTCGGCTATCCGGTGCTGATCAAGCCATCGGCGGGGGGCGGCGGCAAGGGCATGCACCTGGTGGAGGACCCGGCGCGGCTGCGCGCCGCCCTGGCGACCGCCCGTCGCGAGGCCGGCTCCGCGTTCGGCGACGATACTCTGTTTCTTGAGCGCTTCGTGTTGCGGCCCAGGCATATTGAGGTTCAGGTGCTCGCCGACACCCACGGCAACGTAGTGCACCTCGGTGAGCGCGAGTGCAGCCTGCAGCGGCGCCATCAGAAGGTGATCGAGGAGGCGCCATCGGCGCTGCTTGACGCCGAGACGCGGGCCCGGATCGGGGCCGCCGCCTGCAATACCGCGCGCAGCGTCGACTACGTGGGGGCCGGCACCGTGGAGTTCATCGTTTCTGCCGACCGGCCCGACGAGTTCTTCTTCATGGAGATGAATACCCGCCTGCAGGTGGAACATCCGGTCACCGAGGCGATCACCAGGCTGGATCTGGTCGAGTGGCAGCTGCGGGTCGCCGCCGGCGAGAAGCTGGCATTCGCGCAGGACGACATCGTGCTCAACGGGCACGCGATGGAGGCCCGGGTGTACGCGGAGGACCCCGCGCGGGGTTTCCTGCCCACCGGCGGGCGGGTGCTGCAGGTGTTCGAACCCTCGGGCGCCGGTGTGCGGGTGGATTCGTCGCTGCTGGCCGGCACCGTGGTCGGTAGTGATTACGACCCGATGCTGAGCAAGGTGATCGCCCACGGGACCGACCGCGAGGAGGCCCTGGCGAGACTCGACCGGGCACTGGCGCAGACCGCGGTTCTGGGCGTGCAGACCAACATCGAGTTCCTCCGGTTCCTGCTGGCCGACGAGCGGGTGCGCGCCGGGGACCTGGACACCGCGCTGCTGGACGAGCGGCTTGCGGACTTCGCGCCGTTGCCGGCGCCCGACGACATCCTCGCCGCGGGCGGCCTCTACCGCCAATGGGCTTTGGACCGGCGTGCTCGGGGCAACCTGTGGGCCGCGCCGACCGGATGGCGCGTCGGCGGCACCGCCCCGGTGCGCACCGCGATGCGCACCCCGCTGCGCACCGAAACGGTGTCGGTGTGGGGGTTGCCGGATGCCGCCAACGTACGGGTCGGTGAAGGCGAGACCCATTCTGCAAGTGTGGAACTCGACCAAGCGCAGATGAGTGTGACGCTGGACGGGCTGCGCCGGGACTACCGGTGGGCGGAGGCCGACCGTCACCTGTGGATCGCCGACGAGCGGGGAACCTGGCACCTGCGCGAGGCGGAGGAGCAAAAGATTCACCGTGCGGTGGGGGAGCGGCAGGCCGAGATCGTCAGCCCCATGCCCGGCAGCGTGATCGCCGTGCAGGTCGGCTCCGGCACCGAGGTCTCCGAGGGTGACACGGTGGTGGTCGTTGAGGCGATGAAGATGGAACACTCGCTCGCCGCTCCGGTTTCGGGGCGGGTGGAGGTGCTGGTGTCCGTCGGCGAACAGGTGAAAGTGGACCAGGTGCTAGCAAGGATCAAGGATCAAGAATCATGACGACAACCATCACGGCGGGGACGTTACCCAACGAATACGAGGATCTTCGCGACACCGTCGCCGACTTCGCGCGCACCGTGGTCGCGCCGGTGTCGGCCAAACACGATGAGGAGCACAGCTTCCCGTACGAAGTCGTCGCCAAGATGGGCGAGATGGGCCTGTTCGGCCTACCCTTCCCGGAGGAGTACGGCGGCATGGGGGGCGACTACTTCGCGTTAGCGCTCGCGCTCGAGGAACTCGGCAAGGTCGACCAATCGGTGGCGATCACCCTGGAGGCCGGAGTGGGCCTGGGCGCGATGCCGATCTACCGGTTCGGCACCGAGGAGCAGAAGCGAAAGTGGTTGCCGGACCTGACCGCCGGTCGCGCGCTTGCCGGTTTTGGTCTCACCGAGCCGGGCGCGGGTTCGGACGCCGGCAGCACCCGCACCACCGCGCGCCTCGAAGGTGACGAGTGGATCATCAACGGCTCCAAGCAGTTCATCACCAACTCGGGCACCGACATCACCTCGCTGGTTACCGTCACCGCGGTCACCGGAACGGTCGCGGACGGCAAGAAGGAGATCTCGACGATCATCGTGCCCAGCGGCACGCCGGGATTCACCGTCGAGCCGGTCTACAACAAGGTCGGCTGGAACGCATCTGACACCCACCCGCTGACCTTCGCCGACGCCCGCGTTCCACCGGACAACCTGCTGGGTGCCCGGGGGACCGGCTACGCGAACTTCTTGTCCATCTTGGACGAGGGCCGGATTGCGATCGCGGCGCTGGCGACCGGGGCGGCGCAGGGCTGCGTCGACGAGAGCGTCAAGTACGCCAAGGAGCGCCAATCGTTCGGCCAGCCGATCGGCTCCTATCAAGCGATCAGCTTCAAGATCGCCCGGATGGAGGCGCGTGCGCACGTGGCCCGCACGGCGTACTACGAGGCGGCCGCAAAGATGTTGGCGGGCAAGCCGTTCAAGAAGGAAGCGGCGATCGCGAAGATGATCTCCTCGGAAGCGGCGATGGACAACGCCCGCGACGCCACCCAGATCCACGGCGGCTACGGTTTCATGAACGAGTATCCGGTGGCGCGTCACTACCGCGACAGCAAGGTGCTCGAAATCGGTGAGGGCACCACCGAGGTGCAGCTGATGCTCATCGCGCGATCGCTGGGGCTGCCGTGACGAGCACCGAGGAGCCGGCAGGCAAGTCGATTGTCCAGCGGGGCTTGTGGTTTGAGGAATTCGAGATCGACACCACATACCTGCACCGGCCGGGCCGGACGGTCACCGAAGCCGACAACGTGCTGTTCACCACGCTGACAATGAACACCCAGTCGCTGCACCTCGACGCGGCGTGGGCGGCCGAGCAGCCTGGTTTCCGGGGCGAGCGGCTGGTGAACTCGATGTTCACGCTGTCGACGCTGGTCGGGCTGTCGGTCGCGCAGTTGACGCTGGGCACCATCGTGGCCAATCTCGGCTTCTCCGAGGTGTCATTCCCCAAGCCGGTCTTCCACGGCGACACCCTCTATGCGGAGACCGTTTGCACCGGCAAGCGCGAGTCGAAAAGCCGTCCCGGCGAAGGCATCGTCACCCTCGAGCACACCGGGCGCAACCAACACGGCGAGGTCGTGGCGCGCGCTGTGCGCACGACGCTGGTGCAGAAGCGGCCGGTCTCGTGATGAACCTGCGCGCCGCCGGTCCGGGTTGGTTGTTCTGCCCTGCTGACCGTCCCGAGCGTTTCGCGAAGGCCGCCGCCGCCGCCGATGTGGTGATCCTCGACCTCGAGGACGGTGTGGCGGAATCGCACAAGCCCGCCGCCCGGCAGGCGCTGCAAGACACCCCGCTCGACCCGGAGCGCACCATAGTGCGGATCAACGCGGCCGACACCGATGAGCAGGCCCGCGACCTGGAGGCCCTGGCCGGTACCGCGTACACGACGGTGATGCTGCCGAAGGCCGAATCGGCCGCACAGGTGGCCGCACTGGCGCCGCGCGACGTCGTCGCGTTGGTGGAGACGCCGCGCGGTGCGATGTGCGCCGCCGAAATCGCGGCGGCCGAGGGCACGGTGGGGATGATGTGGGGTGCCGAGGACCTGGTCGCCACTCTGGGCGGCAGCTCCAGTCGGCTAGCCGACGGCACCTATCGCGACGTCGTCCGCCACGTACGGTCGACGATCCTGCTCGCGGCGTCCGCGTTCGACCGAATCGCTCTCGACGCCGTGCACTTGGATATCCCCGATATCGAGGGCCTGCAGGCGGAGGCCAACGATGCCGTGGCGGTGGGCTTCGACGCGACCGTCTGCATTCACCCGAACCAGATCCCGGTCGTGCGCAAGGCTTATCGCCCGAGCGACGAGAAGCTGGACTGGGCGCGGCGGGTGTTGGCGGCGGCGCAAACCGAGCGCGGGGTGTTCGCGTTCGAGGGACAGATGGTCGATTCCCCGGTGCTCAAACACGCCGAAACGATGCTGGTGCGGGCAGGGCAAGCCGCCTCCGGGTAGCGGCGCCGACACCACGTTGCTAGCCGACGACAGATCTCCCGATCGCCGGTCGCGCTCAGGTGGCCCGATCCTGGCCGGCGCACCACCGCGTGGCCGACGGCGCCCAGGTGGCCTAATTCATTTGTGAGCTAAGGGATCTCATCGAGTCGCCCGAGGCCGCGCTGTTGGACCTGTAGGGGGCTTCCGTCTTCCTCGCCAACACTTGCGCCGAAACATAAGCCAGGGCGAGGCCGTCCGGCGTGTCGTGTGTGTGGTTTATGTGTCGCGGCATCTGCGCCGGTGAGAGTCGGCCAAGACCGAAACTTCTACCTGCGTCGTGCTGCGGCCAAGCGGTCCGCGAACTGCGGCGACTGGATGGAGGTGCCCTGCGGCCCCAATTCGGTGCGCATCGCGAGTTCGTGTTGCTCGTTGTCCAACGACCCCGGGCTGGCCGTGGCGCGCATCGTGGCTTTGGTCGCGAGCACGACCTCGCGCGGAGCAGCCGCCGGTCCCGCGGCTAGTTCCAGCGCCGCGGCGACAGGGTCGTCGGCAACGCTGAGCGCCAGCCCGTGGCGCACGGCGGATTCGGCGTCGAAGCGCATGCCGAACAACAAGGCCGCGCGGGCCACCTGTGGACCCACCGCCCGCTGCAGCATCCAGGTGGCACCCCCGCCAGGATGCAGTCCGAGCTTCTGGAAGCGAGCGTCGAACAATGCGCCCGGCCCGGCGATGCGGACGTCGGCGGCCAGTGCCAGGTTGAGCCCGGCGCCGACGGCTGCGCCGTTGACCGCTGCGATGGTGGGCAGCTTGCAATTGCCCACGGCCATGAAGCCGTCGTAGAGCCGCATCAGCCCCGACTCCGCCGCCGCGCGGCCGGCGTCGCCCAGCGCGCCGAGGTCGGCGCCGGCGCAGAACGCCTTGCCCGCCCCGGTGACCACCACGGCGTGCACCTCGGGATCGGCTTCGGCGTGCTCGACGGCGGCCCGCAGCAGCGTCGACATCTCGCCGGTCACCGCGTTACGTCGATCTGGGTCGTTGACGGTAATGAGCGCGACGTGATCGTCGACGCTGCACAACACCAGGTCGGATTGGGCCATCGAGTGCCTCCGTTTCACGAGTCGGGAGCCGGCGCTGGGGCTGGTGGCGGAGGGGGTAGATCGTCGTCGGCGAGTGCCGGAGGCGGCCCAACCAGGGCGCCGATGGCGGCTGCGGCAGCGAATGCTTCGAGGAGACGTCGGATGCGATTCATAACTAACTCGATCATTTCCGGCTAAGGACGAACGCCTCTATGTGGCGCGCGCCGGCCCGCGCCTCGTATTTCGTCCATCCGGGGTAGATCTCTACGCCGTTGGCCCAGATCTCATCGCGCTCGCGGGGTGTGGCGGGTCGGGCGGTGGCCTGCCAGGTATCGCCGTCGAGAGATACCGTGGCTTCTGGGTTGGCCTTGAGATTGTGGTACCAGGCAGGGTGCTTCGCGCCGCCCCAGTTCGAGGCAATGAGGGCCAGGCCGTCGGGGTGTGGGATGCCGTACACCGCGACGGTACGGGGTTGCCCCGACTTGGCGCCCGTGGTGGTGAGGATGACCGTTGGAATGCCGGTTGCGATCGCGGCGAAGCTACGCCTGCCGCCGGTGGCCTTGCTGATGAGTTGGTCGAGGCGGTTTGCGGTTGGGCGGAGAAGCGCGACCCCCACTTTCGTGGCCACCATGGAGCGCATCATCCGATGGAACGCGTTGGCATCGTTGAACGACCGGTTTGGCATCTTGTCATTCTCGCCGAAACTGAAACTGAGCCAATAACCGACATTGGTTTCTCCCGGCCCGGGCTCGCCCGGCTTCGGCCGCCGCCCGTACGGCGCCAACCCCCGGCGGCCGGCCGCGCCCGGAACGTTGGCGTCCCATTGCCCTAGTCGGTGAAATCGATCCGAACCGACACGGGAGCCGTTTCCAGCGCCTTTGCCACCTTGGCTCCCAGTCGTCCGAACTTGCGGCCGCGTGCGACGACATCGTCGTCTGGCCTGAATGTCGCGACTCCTGCACGCCAGTGATTCCCCTGTCGCATACGGATATTCGGGTTGTCGGCGATATTTCTGCCCCAACCGGAGCGGGTGCCATGCTGGCAGATCACCCACGCCCCGTTGTTGTCGAATTGGGCGGACACGGGCACGCGGCGAACCTGGCCGGTCTTGCGGCCGATGGTCTCCAGTTCGGTGGCCATGGCGGTGCGCACCCCCAGTCTGCTCAACCCCTGCACCGCCGGGTTGAACAGATAGCGTCCGAACGCACGTTCTCGGCGGAACTTTCGCAGGGTTTTGTCCTGGTTGGTGCTCGTCATGGTTGTCTCCGTAGTCAAGATGTGTTCGGCCCGTTTGCCGAGGGGTAAGCCCTTTTGGAAGGCTAGTAGACCGATTGGTATAGTTCAACCCTACGGTTCGAGTTCAGGTGAGACACACTGAACAAACCAGGAGTGCTCGGGGAAGAGCTCGGCGAGGCCGGAAGGCGGCGAAAGATGTCTGCGCGGGATGCTCTCATCGCGAGCGTGACGGGATTGGTGCGACGGCGGGGTGTCGCCGGAACCGGCCTCAACGCGCTGCTGGAGGACAGCGGAGTCGCCCGCAGAACCGTCTACCTGAATTTTCCTGGCGGCAAAGCGGAACTCGTTGCTGAAGCCACCCGCCTCGCAGGAGAGTCGTTGGCCACGCTGATCCGGTCGGCCGACGACGGAGGCGATCCCGCGCAGGCGGTCCAGACTTTCATCGATGAGTGGAAGGCGCAGCTGAGTGCATCTCAGATGCAAGCAGGCTGCCCGATTGTGGCAGCGATCCTCGGTCGTTCTGAAGCGCCGGCGGCCGCGCAGGCGGCTTCCGAGGCCGTTGATGAGTGGCAGACGCTCCTGGCCGATCGGCTGGTCAGGTCCGGGGCCGATTGTGACAACGCACGCTCGTTGGCGGCCTTGACCGTCGCCGCCATCGAAGGCGGCGTCATCCTTGCGCTCGCGACGCAGTCGATAGCTGCACTCGACGACGTCGGGCGTCACCTGATCGAAGTCATCAAGCTGCACCTGCCCGCCACGCATGGTGGCATGCATACACCGGCGGCCGCGTCTCACTCGGCTCGGCGACCCCGACACGAGCGTTAGAGATGGCTCGCCACGAAAGTCGCGGCCTGACTGGGCATCCCGGAGTGCGTATAGGAAAGGTGCACCGGGGAGAACAGCTCGTCATGCGACGGCAGCGTAAAGGCCGCGCCCGGAGAGCAAACCGGATCGCCGGGCGCACACAAGTCAACGGCCTTCGCCCCATACCACGGGCTGACCACACTTATCGGCGCCCCCAGATATCTGTCCGACGGATTGCCGAAGGTGGCGACCGCAGCAACGTGATCAGCCTCGTCCGCCGTTAGTATGTCGGGGGTCAAGCCCGAAACCGGTGCTTGGGCGATGGTGATCAGATCTATCACCCCCGCCCCTTGCGAATACCCACCGAGCACCAGCTTGGTATTGGGACAGTTCGCAACCATGGACCGAACGTGAGCGTGCGCATCGCCCGCGCCGGCGTTTGCGGATGGGACGAAATCGTCGCTGGCGGCGTAGTTGACGGGATACACCCCGACGGACCGACCCCCAACCTGCGAGCGCAGAGAATCGATAAATTCCTGTCCGACCCCACCAACACCAGGCGGCTCGTTGGTGCCGCGGGCGAACGTCACCTCGACGTCGGGGCAGGGATCAGCGGACGCGGAGGCAACGAGGATCGGTACGCCCAGCAGCGTCGCCCAGGTGGTCACCACCGCGGCACCGAGCAACAGAGCGAATTGGCGTGCGTTCACGTCCCAATGCTCACACATCGCGACCGAAGTGTACCGCCCAAGTCGCGTGACCTGTCTGAGCAGGTCGTGAGCGGCATCCCGACCTTCTCGGCGACCTGCGAAATCGAGAGGCCGTCACCAATCACAGCCATCACGGCCTGTGATGGCTGACGGTGTTTCGGCTGATCCTTGACTTCGTAGATGCGGGGGCAGAACGGACAGCGCGGCCGCGGAAGCTTTTCGTGATGACTTTAGAGATAACTTGCTCACCATCCCTCAGCCTGTCGGACGGGGTGCCGGTTCACCATGGGTAAAAAGCATTGTGGCACAGCATGATTGGATGCCGTGCGGTTTTGGAGTGCCGAGACGGAACCCTGCAGTATGCGTCAGGGTGCCTGCCTGAGTTGGACGGAGTTGGTGGTTTGGTACCCCGCTGGGATCCCACAGGCCGGCACTTGAGAGATTAGTTGGACTGTGCCTGACAGGGTGTTTGGATCCCACGTGTAGTGGGCGGACACAGCGTTGGGAATAACGGTACCGTCCGGGCAGCTAAGCGTATGTATGGCGGAATCCAGCGTCCATTGTCCGTCAACCAACCGCGCCTGCGATAGAACCGGTCCACCGGGTGTAGAAGCTAGTGAGGCGCATCCGTCGCCGCAGGGAGTGGCGTACCAATCATCGGTCTCCGATTGACCGGATTGCGACGTTTCAGTTCTGAGGTAGTGGCCGCTCATCGTCGTTTCGGCCCATGCTGCGCTAGCTGTACCGACAGCTAAACCCGCGGAAATTACGGTCGCGGCAAATCCCCATGTGATCGTCATGAGCTTGTTCCTTCCGTGGAGCTAATCAGTGCGTCGGCCACTGTTAGTGGTGTAGCACAGGGGAACGGTTCAGGTTAGTGGGGATTTGGCAAACTTCTGCTGCATGACGCCCGTCGGTCCTGGGGCAGCGGCAGCGCGGTTACATCATCCACACGGACCCAGCGCACCTCGCGTCACCATTATTAGGTCTGGTAGGTAGCAGCTCGTCAGCACGGGCCAAGACAGTCGTGTGACCAATCCGCGTCGCTGTGGGTAACTACTGCCTCGCATAGCGTCACCCCGTCAAGCATTGCGCCGGTTTCTTCTAGCGGTCGGTCGGGAGCGGGCATAGACCCTGCGGACTGTGTGCGGACTAGCCGGTTTTAGCTAGGTTAAAAGTCTGCTATGTACCAGGGCTGAGCTGGCTTTTAGCTGTGCCCCCGGCACGACTCGAACGTGCGACCTAGGGATTAGAAGGCCCTTGCTCTATCCACCTGAGCTACGGAGGCAATGCGCAGGTCAGTCTATCTAATGGCAACCTACGGTCAGGTTCTGCCGGCGCCACGCGCACGAAAAGTCTTCCCCTGCCGCAATTATCGGTTATGGTGTGAGCCTCGACACACGTACAACACCGGCTGGTAAACAGCCGTTAACCGCAACGAAGCGTGTGCCTGACGTCGAGGGGTGGCGTTGCTATGAGCGTGGCCATGAACGTGACCTCGCGGTGTTCGCGGGCTGGTGCCCAGGCGCTGCGACACGGGGCCCAGTTGGCGGCCGATGTCGGAGATACCTGCCGGGCCGGTGCCCTGCTGCTGCGCGGTTCGCCGTTCGCGGTGGGCTGGTTTGCTGGCTGGCTGAGTACGGAATTTTCCCCGCAGGTCGTGACAGGCCATGCGTTGTCTCGGGTAACGCCCCCGTCGATCGGCCGGGTTGCGGCGACGTGGGCGGCGCAGCGGGCGGATCAAACCCTCGCCGCTGCGCTCGAGGAGTCCTTCGGGCCAAGCTTCCGCGAGCAGGTTTGTCATCCGAGCAGCGATCCGTCTGCGCGTGCGCGCCGCAACGGCCTGCTGCCGATGTCTGGGCCGCACCGCCGCTACGCGGCGCATACCTCCGACATCTCCTACGGTCCGGGGGGTCGGGAAAATCTGCTCGACATCTGGCGGCGTCACGACCTGACGCCGGGCCACCGGGCGCCGGTGCTGATACAGGTCCCGGGGGGCGCGTGGACGGTCAACGGCAAACGCCCTCAGGCGTACACGTTGATGAGCCGGATGGTGGAACTCGGCTGGATCTGCGTCTCGATCAACTACAGCAAGAGCCCGCGCCGCAAGTTTCCGGCGCATATCATCGACGTGAAGAGGGCGATCGCCTGGGTGCGCGAGAACATCGCCGACTACGGCGGCGACTCCGATTTCATCGCGATCACCGGCGGCTCAGCCGGCGGGCACCTGGCTTCTTTGGCGGCGCTCACAGTCAACGACCCAACCTTCCAGCCCGGGTTCGAGAACGCCGACACCACGGTTCAGGCGGTGGTGCCGTTCTATGGCCTCTATGACTTCACTGACTTCGACAACATGCACGAAATGACGCTGCCGTTCCTCGAGCAGTTCGTTATGAAGGTCCGCTACGCGGACGACCCCGAGCGGTTCAAGGCGGCTTCGCCCATTTCGTACGCGCACAGCGAAGCTCCGCCGTTCTTCGTGCTGCATGGCGACAAAGATCCGCTGGCTCCGATCGGGCAGGCCCGAGCTTTTTGCGCGGCGCTACGGGAGGCTGGGGCCGCCACGGTGTCCTATGCCGAACTCGCCAACGCGCACCACGCGTTCGACATCACCCCGACGGTCCGGTCACGGCTGGCCGCCGACGCCGTCGCGGACTTCCTTGGTGTCGTCTACGGCCGCCAGCGTGATGGCTCAGCAATGGATTTGTTGCCGCTGTCGGCGTCTCCAGCCAGCTGAATCGGCTGGCGGCAAGTCCGCAGCGTTTCCAACTCGACTACCCACCACCAACTTTCGCAAACCGGTCCTCCGGCCGGCATCGCGACGAGCATTCCTCAGCCGTAACCGGCTTTCACCAGCGCGTCAACCCGACTAGCGTTGTGTTGGCTAGTTGGATTGGGCGGGTCTGAATGCAGGAGGCTTGATCGGCATGACTGAGTCCGTCGACTCCGTTGGACTGTCCGACGTCTTGGGGCCGGTCGACTATCTGATGCACCGGGGCGAGGCAAATCCGCGGACCCGTTCGGGGATCATGGCGCTGGAACTTCTCGACACCACGCCGGACTGGGACCGATTCCGAACCCGCTTCGAACACGCCTCCCGACGGGTGTTGCGGCTGCGGCAGAAGGTTGTCGCGCCAACGTTGCCAATGGCCGCACCGCGCTGGGTGGTGGATCCCGACTTCAACTTGGACTTCCACGTGCGCCGCGTGCGCGTATCCGGACCCGGCACCCTGCGCGAGGTATTCGACCTCGCCGAGGTGATGCTGCAGTCACCGCTGGACATATCGCGGCCGTTGTGGACGGTCACCCTGGTCGAGGGTCTGGCCGATGGCAAGGCCGCGACGCTGCTGCACCTCAGCCATGCGGTCACCGACGGCGTCGGCAGTGTCGAGATGTTCGCCGAAATCTACGACGTTGAGCGTGATCCACCGGCCAGGCCGATGCCCCCGTTGCCCATCCCGCAGGATCTGTCGCCCAATGACTTGATGCGGCAAGGCTTCAACCACCTACCCATGGCCATACTGGGCGGCGCCTTGGGCGCGGTGTCTGGCGCGGTCTCAGCGGCCGGCAAGGCTGTGCTGGAACCCGCCTCCACCGTTTCGGGGATCGTGGGCTACGCGCTCTCGGGTATGCGGGTGATCAACCGGGCAGCCGAGCCGTCGCCGCTGCTGCGCCGGCGCAGCCTGGCCACCCGCACGGAGGCGATCGACATCGCGCTTTCCGACCTGCACAAGGCCGCAAAAGCCGGCGGGGGATCGATCAACGATGCCTACCTCGCCGGTCTGTGTGGTGCCCTGCGGCGCTACCACGAGGCCCTCGGCGTGCCGATCAGCACCCTGCCGATGGCCGTGCCGGTAAATCTGCGGGCCGAAGCCGATACGGCCGGCGGCAACCGCTTCACCGGCGTAAACCTGGCAGCACCGGTGGGTACCCGCGATCCGGTCTCCCGGATGAAGAAGATCCGTGCGCAGATGACGCAGCGCCGTGACGAGCCCGCAATGAACATCATCGGTTCCATTGCGCCAGTGCTGAGTGTTTTGCCGACGGCCATTCTGGAGGGGATCACGGGCTCGGTGGTCGGCTCCGACGTGCAGGCCAGCAACGTCCCGGTCTACCCGGGGGACACCTACATCGCCGGTGCAAAGATCCTGCGGCAGTACGGCATCGGCCCGCTGCCCGGCGTGGCGATGATGGTGGTGCTGATTTCGCGGGGTGGGTGGTGCACCATCACCGTGCGCTACGACAGGGCGTCGGTGCGAAAAGAGGCGTTGTTCGCCCAGTGCCTGCTGGAGGCCTTCGATGAGATTCTGGCGCTGGCCGGTGATCCGGCACCGCACGCTATCCCGGCATCGTTTGATGCCGAACCGGCCGATTCGGCATCTCGATCGGTATTGGGCTCATGAGCACCTCTGAAGAGCAGGCGAAAGAGCGCGCGGCGCGCAAGCAGACCCTGGATATGCGATTGCCAGGCTCGGTCGCCGAAATCCTGGCAAGTCCTCCTGGCCCGAAGATCGGCGCATTTTTCGACCTGGACGGGACGCTGGTGGCCGGCTTCACCGCCGTCATCCTCACCCAGGAGCGTCTGCGGCGCCGCGACATGGGTGTGGGTGAGCTGCTCAGTATGGTCCAGGCGGGCCTGAACCATA
This sequence comes from Mycobacterium sp., assembly GCA_035569455.1. Taxonomy (GTDB): domain Bacteria; phylum Actinomycetota; class Actinomycetes; order Mycobacteriales; family Mycobacteriaceae; genus Mycobacterium. The sequence continues at coordinate 35,266 of DATMMZ010000158.1, forward strand.
CGCTCGGGCGTATCGAATTCGAAGACCTCATCGGTAAGGCATCTTCGGCGCTGGCCGGGCGACTGATAGACGACCTGGAGGAGATCGGCGAGCGGCTGTTCGCCCAGCGGATCGAGTCGCGGATCTACCCGGAAATGCGCGATCTGGTGCGGGCTCACGTGGCGCGCGGGCACACCGTGGTGCTCAGCTCGTCGGCGCTGACCATCCAGGTCAATCCGGTGGCCCGATTCCTCGGGATCACCAACACGCTTACCAACAAGTTCGAGACCAATGAAGACGGGTTGCTCACCGGCGGCATGCTGAAGCCGATCTTGTGGGGGCCGGGCAAAGCGGCTGCGGTACAGAAGTTTGCGGCCGAGCACGACATCGACCTCAAGGACAGCTACTTCTACGCCGACGGCGACGAGGACGTCGCGCTGATGTACCTGGTCGGCAATCCACGGCCGACGAACCCCGAAGGCAAGATGGCCGCCGTAGCCAAGCGCCGTGGCTGGCCCATTTTGAGGTTCGAAAGCCGCGGCGGTGTGGGCATGCGGCGGCAATTACGCACACTTGCCGGCTTCAGCACGATGTTCCCGGTCGCGGCCGGCGCGCTGGGGATCGGCGTGCTGACCGGCAGCCGGCGCCGGGGCGTGAACTTCTTCACCTCCAACTTTTCTCAGCTGTTGCTCGCGATCAGTGGAGTGCATCTGAATGTCATTGGCAGAGAGAATCTGACCGCGCAGCGTCCGGCCGTCTTCATCTTCAACCACCGCAACCAGGTTGACCCGGTCATTTCCGGCGCGCTGGTGCGCGACAACTGGGTTGGCGTGGGCAAGAAGGAACTGCAGAGCGACCCGATCATGGGCACGCTCGGCAAGTTGCTGGACACCGCGTTCATCGACCGCGACGACGCGGCCGCCGCGGTCGAGACGCTGCACACCGTCGAAGAGCGCGCCAAGAACGGACTGTCGATCGTGATCGCTCCGGAAGGCACCCGGCTGGACACCACTGAAGTCGGGCCATTCAAGAAGGGGCCCTTCCGCATCGCGATGGCGGCAGGGATCCCGATCGTCCCCATTGTGATCCGTAATGCGGAGATCGTCGCCTCTCGAAACTCCACCACGATAAATCCGGGCACGGTTGATGTCGCGGTGTTTCCACCGATTCCGGTCGACGACTGGACGCTCGACACGCTGCCGGAGCACATTGCCGAGGTGCGCAAGCTGTATCTGGACACCCTGGCGGACTGGCCGGTCGACGAGCTGCCGGAGTCCGGTCTGTACAGCCGAACCAAGAAAGCGGCGCCCAAGAAAGCCGCGCCGGCCAAGACGCCGGCCAAGACCGCCGCGAAAAAGACTGCGCGTAGGGCTGGGACCAAAGGCGCAGCCGGGACGGCGAAAAAGACCGCGACCAAGACCGCCTCAAAGACGGCCGCGAAGGCCGCTGCGGCAAACCCGAATGAGTCCAAGGCCGCTCTCAAGGATGGTGAGACACAAAAGCCCAGCACGGACCAAACCGTCAATACCGAGTCGACGAGCTCTAGGCCCAGAGGACGGCCGTGACCGAACCGGCCTCAGACACCAGCGCAGTCCTCACCGCGCAAGACTCGCTGGTGCTGGCGTCCATGCAGACTCCGGTCGAAATGCAGCTGGTCATCGATTGGCTGGGCCAGCAGCGGACTCGCAATCCGGACGCGACGTTCGACGTATTGAAACTGCCCTCCCGCAATGCGCCGCCGTCGGCGCTGACGGCGCTCGTTGAGCAGCTCGAGTCTGGAGAAGACCGATCCGTCGTGCCGGTGCGGGTGTTCTGGCTGCCGCCTCCAGATCGCAGCAGAGTCGAAAAGGTGGCCGGGCTGCTCCCGGGCCGGGATCCCTATCACCCCAACCAACGTCAGCAGCGCCGCATCCTGCGCAGCGACCCCCGCCGCGCGCGGGTGGTCGCCGGCGAGTCGGCCAAGGTGTCCGAACTCCGCCAGCAGTGGCGCGACACCACCGTCGGAGAGAACGAGCGCGATTTCGCGCAGTTCGTCACACGCCGGGCCATCTTGGCGATGGAACGTGCCGAGTACCGAATCCTCGGACCGCAGTACAAGTCTCCGCGGCTGGTGAAGCCAGAGATCTTGGCGTCCGCAAGGTTTCGCGCCGGTCTGGAAAAGATCCCTGGCGCAACCGTCGAAGAAGCCGGGAAGATGCTCGACGAACTCGCAACCGGCTGGAGCAGGGTGTCCGTCGACCTCGTTTCCGTCCTCGGCAGGATGCTCAGCCGCGGATTCGACCCGGAGATCGACTACGACGAGTACCAGATTGCCGCGATGCGAGCCGGGCTGGAAGCGCATCCGGCGGTGCTGCTCTTCTCGCACCGGTCCTACATCGACGGCGCGGTGCTGCCGGTGGCGATGCAGGAGAACCGGCTACCGCCGGTGCACGTGTTCGCCGGCATCAACCTGTCGTTCGGGTTGATGGGGCCCTTGTTACGCCGTGCCGGCACCATCTTCATCCGCCGCAATATCGGCGATGATCCGCTGTACAAGTACGTCCTGCGCGAATACGTCGGCTACATCGTCGAGAAGCGGTTCAACCTCAGCTGGTCCATCGAGGGCACCCGTTCGCGCACCGGCAAGATGCTG
>DATMMZ010000159.1:0-29410 GCA_035569455.1 Mycobacterium sp.
GTGGCCGGCCAGAGCGGGCCGTCGTTGTCCCCGCGCGGCCGGGCCACGTGCCGGGAACCGGTCAGGCGAAATGACCGTCGGCCACGCCGGCGGCGATGAATCCTGCAAGCCAGGAGGAGATCATGGCGAACTCGGCCCAACGCGGGGCCAGCGTCGGCACCTCCCGCGGGCGGCTGCGGTCGTGCAGCGCATTCAGGCAAGCGACTCACGGCCCGCGGCGTCGACATCGTGCGGTGCGGAACAGAATTGTTCGCTACCAACCACCCAAACCCTGGCAGCGACTCGCAACCTAAGTCTGGACGTCGCAACATCCGTCGCAACATAAGTCCCGATATCGCAACCTTCACCCGGACAGGACACACCCCACCGTCATTTAGGTAACCCTAACTTCCTCCCCTCACCGAACATCACACCTCTTGCACTCAGGTCTCGGAATGGCAACATTTCGTCGGGACGTTTTAAGATGGGCGGTATGGACGCTAAAGGCGCGGCGCCTTCGTGCCCCCGTTGCGGCCTGCCGATTGACGCGCCCTTTCCCGACGACGAACCGCGCCGAGGTCGGCGCAGAATTTGGTGCTCAACTGCCTGCCGACGGGCGGCCCACGCCGAGCGGGCCGCCGCCGAACGCGCCGGCACCGCGGTTCGCGTCATCGAGGTTCCGCGGTATTCCCCCGCGGTTGTTCGGCCAGTGATTGTCCCCCGCCCTCCGACGACAGAAGACATCGAAATACACGTCCTCAACGACCCGGACCATTGCGCTTGGGTACTAGCTCAGATCACTGCCCGCGCACGCAGAAAAGAACTCGATAAGCGAGTGTTACGAGCGGGCAGGGAACTTGCACACGTACTGCTGCCGAACGCCACGCGGTACTAATTCACCCCGTGTCGAGCCGGGACCCGACAGGACAGATTCGGGAAGATCTGCCTCAGGGTTGCAGCATCGCTAATGCCCGGATCGCTTGAGGCGTGTCCTGGCTGGCGATCTGCAGCGAGATGGGTGTTCTGGCGTGATTCGATGGCACTGCCGAGCAACCCGGCGGGCCAGAAGCAGAAGCCGATTCACCGACAGCAGCGGTGATTACCGTGCGCGCGCAGACCTCGGGCCAACACGGGCCGATATGCCGAACCCGATCCTTACCGCACCCGAGCGAGCGCCCCCTTGCAGTCCACGGTCGACTCGAAAACTAGCTATAGGCGCCTAACCAGTCAGCACAAACGACGAGCCAAACTCGCGACGCGCGCGGCGTCGCACAGAAGCCCAACATCCACTAATACGGCGCTAGCCCAGCTAATGGCGCAACGCAGAACAAAGTGGCCATGCACCCGCTAATCCGCGTGGGGACAGACGGCCAACACGACCTCCTGGGAGAGGATCGGCTCTTCCAATTTGAACCCGAACCCCGTCGTTCAATAACCCCGTCAAGTGCCTGTAGCGGACCTCGCCAACATCATGCTCGGCAGGGTTGCGAGGCTTCGGAGCGTTCCTTTCGCAAACCAACTTGAGCGGATCTGCATTACTCCGACTCACTTAGTTGGCGAAGGTTGACCCAGTGCGAGTGAGCATCATCGGCTTCGATCCCGAATTGCTGTTTTGTGCTATCAGGCGAGTGGTAGATGTCTATCAAATCGGCAGCCCGCTCGAGGTTTTCCTGACGACGTTCGAAGTCTGCCAACACCTTGAGCGCGATTTGATACGTGGCGAGTTGGGACACTACGTCGGTGAGCAGCGCGGCCCGCTTGCGCGCAGTCTCGACGACATTGGGGGACGGCGAAACCGGGTATGGCCGCCGCGGGTCCATAGCTTTCACCATCTTCCGAACTTAGCCACCCTACTGCCGCCGCACGACGGTCGAGACGTGTCGGGTTTGGGGCGCGGTTGGGGTCGCTTGGCGGATTTCTACTTAGGGACCGCGCGACCGGGAACCAGCGGGAATCACTGGTGCGCACCACCTTTAGGCCATTCTACCCGCAACGATATACATGCGAGAGAACTTTTGCGCGACCGTCGCATTAGCCCTTTAGCCTTCGTACACTGGGACAATGAGGACTTCTAGCAGTAAGCATGACCAAGGCGGTTCGGCCATTCCGACTCCGCGCACACAACTGCTGGCGGTCAAGGACGTCATCGATGCGCTACCAATCAGCCGATCGTCAGCGCCGGCCCCAAAGATGCGAACGCGAAAACCGTTGCCGGCCGCCGCACGGATAGGGCAAACATCCGATCGCTCCCGCGGGAACGTCGTGCTCTGCCAGGTCGATCTCGGAGACGGCAACGCACCGCGCCGGGATGAGCCCATCACGTGTGGCCGTGCCCAACGCATCACTCGGAAGACCAAATACGACACCGCGCTTGTCTCAGCCAGACCACCGAGCGGGCAACGGATTTCGGCAACCGGGCAGGGATGCCATCAACCATGACGGTGAGGGACGAGGTACTAACCGCAGGCGAGGTCTCACGTATGACAGGCATCCCGGTCTCCACGCTGCACGACTGGGCGGCGAAACGGGAGCGAGGAATAGAGTCACCGGGGCCGCATCACTGCAAGTTGTCGTCCCGACATCGGCGCTGGATGCGCACTGATGTCGTGGAATGGCTTGCCGCATCAAGGTGTTGAGCGGTGACGATTCGCAGGCGTGAGCCCAAGTCCGGTATGCGCTGGGACGTCGAGTGGTTGCTCCCGGATGGGACGAAGCGATCCAAGACATTCAAGACGTTGCGCGCTGCGAAGCTGTTCGATGGGGAACTGCGGTCGGCTCGTGACGAAGGAGAAACGGTCGATCCGCGCGGCGGCAAGACCGAGCTGCGTGTGGTGTACAAGAGCTGGCTCGGTTCCCGACCAGATCTGTCTCCGAAGGTGCGCCGCGGTTACGAGGACAACTGGCGGTTGCGAATCGAGCCGAAGTTCGGCAACTGGCCGATCGGGCGAATCTTGCGAGAGAACGTCCAGGAATGGGTTAACGAAATGACCGCTGCAGGTCTCGGGCCACGCACTGTGCGCTGGACTCACAGCGTGCTGCGGATGACGCTGGACCATGCCATCGTTGACAAGAAGCTGCGCGGTAAGAATCCCGCCTCAAATGTGCGGTTCCCAGCGATGGGCGAAACCAGCCATGTGTATCTGACTGCGGTGGAAGTGGCAAAGCTGGCCGAACTGTGCGACACGGCTGCCGACGAGTACTCGCGCGCCGCGAAGCAAGGCGACGTGGTGCTGATCCTCGCCTACACGGGATTGCGGTTTGGGGAATTGACGGGGCTCAACGCCGAAGATGTGGACCTACAGGCGCGGCGTATTCGTGTGCGGAGGTCGATCACCCAATTGTCTGGTCGGCTCGTTGAGGGACCGCCAAAGAGCCGTGCCGGACGTCGTAGCGTGCCGATACCGGAGCGGTTGGCGCCGATCCTGCAACGCCGGATCCACGGGCGCACGGCGGGTGAGCCAGCGATTATGTCGCCTAAGGGCTCGCGGCTGGGGCTCGAAAACTGGAAGCGTGCAGTTGGCTGGCGAATCAGGATCGCCGAACTCGGGCGTCCAACGATGCGGGTGCACGACCTGCGGCATACCTATGCGTCGTTGGCTCGATCGGCGGGTGCCGACATGAAACTACTGCAGGTGACGATGGGCCACGCGTCGATCATGGTGACCGCACACACTTATGCCGACCTGTACGACTCGGACCTCGATCGTGTGGCGGATGCGCTCGACGGGCTCGGGGGCTGACCGTGATTGCGGATAAACGGCGGATAACCGCGGTGGTTTTGCGGATTCGATCGCGCGTTCCAGACATCAAAAAGCCCGTGACCTGTACAAATACTTGGTGGCCAGGGGCGGGATCGAACCGCCGACCTTCCGCTTTTCAGGCGGACGCTCATACCGACTGAGCTACCTGGCCGGAAGGCAGCGTGTGCCTCGCCGTGCTGGCGACCCTGACGGGACTCGAACCCGCGACCTCCGCCGTGACAGGGCGGCGCGCTAACCAACTGCGCCACAGGGCCTTGCTGTGCTGCTGCTCTGCGTTACCGCGTCGCAGGTACCCCCTACGGGATTCGAACCCGCGTTACCGCCTTGAAAGGGCGGCGTCCTAGGCCGTCTAGACGAAGGGGGCCAGAACCGAATCTCTCCGGGGTACTCGCAACGTGGTCGTTGCGAGCCACGTCAGCTTAGGTCACCTCAAGCCTAATCCTCAAACGAGCGTTGTCTGCCACGCAGTATTCTGAAGCTCCGTCGCCCCTATAGCTCAGTTGGTAGAGCTACGGACTTTTAATCCGCAGGTCCTAGGTTCGAGTCCTAGTGGGGGCACCGAAAACCCTGTATGACCTCGGGTGATGCTGAACTTTCCGGGTGGGGTGATGTCTGACACGTGTTTCGGCTGATTGTTGACAGTTACGTCTGCCGATCCTTGACGCTGGTTCCATCAGGGAGCTGAGCACGGCCGCCGTTTGGACGTCCAACGGCTTGGCTATGCTTCCCGAAATGAATGACGATGAGGTCTACCCAACGCCGCCCGTCGCCCCGCCCGTGACCGCCCCCGTCGCCCTCGTCACGATGGAAATCCGCCATCCGGCAACGGATTCCCTCACTGAGTCAACCGGCCGGGAGCTCAAACACCTGCTTGCCGATCTCTTGCCGATCGAACGTCAGGCACAGGACATGAGTTGGGGGATGGTGGCCCCCGGTGCAGCCCCAACACCGACCGCGGAGCGCTTCGTCCGCTACGTCAACCGCGACAACACGGTTGCCGCCTCGATGAAGACCCAAGCGACCGTCATCGAGACCACCAACTACACCACCTTCGAGGCTTTGTGCGACGTTGCAATGCGGGTCGTGGACGCTCGCACGCAGGTCTCGTCACTGGCCGGGGTGGAACGCATCGGCCTGCGCTATGTCCTCGAGGTCCGGGTTCCAGTCGGCGTGGATGGCCGTGTCGAGTGGAGCAACTGGATCGCCGAGCCGCTGCTAGGGCCGCAGCGCATCGCTCCCGACGGTCTGTCCCTGACCGAGTGGCAGGGCGCCGCCGTCTACCGCGAGCCACAACCTGGTAGATCGCTCATCATTCGCTACGGTCCGGGTTTCGGTCAGGCGCTTGATGCGAATTACCACCTGCGCCGGGTAACACGGGTCCAGCCTGGCCCCTTTTTCCTGATGGATATCGACAGCTTTTGGGCTCCAAGCGGCTCGATTCCCGAATACAACAGGGATGAAGTGATTTCGACGTATCAGGCGTTGTACAGTCCGGCTCGCACCGTCTTTCAGGAGATGCTCACCAGCCGCATGAAAGACGACCTGCTTCGCCAATAGTCCTTCGTCAACGGCCTCATGCGCTGACGAAACCACCCGGCTTTATCCGGCGAGCACTGCGCTGTGGTAGGTCACGTCGGCGAAAGCTTCGGCAACTTCGTCGTCGGGATAGGTGAACCCGTTGGCCGCGTGCAGTTCCTTGACCGTGCGGGGCGAGGTCTGCCAGCCGCGCTGCTTCAGATAGTCAATGATGTGGCTGCGCTGGCTGTGATAAACGAGATCGTTGAAATCGACTTCGAATCCGAGCTCGCTCATCCGGTCGTGGTGTGCGCGCCATCGCGGGTCTGCGAAGACGGCGGTGTCGGGCATGAATTCAAACGCCAGCCGACTGCCCGGGGCACTCAGCGCGGTGATGTTGTCGAACAGCGCGTCCTGCGCTTCGTCCGGGAGGTAGAGCAGCAATCCCTCGGCACTCCACGCCGAGGGCGCCTGCGGGTCAAATCCCGCTGCCTGCAGTGCCGTGGCCCAGTCGTCGCGCAAGTCGATGGCGACCGTGCGCCGTTCGGCGGTCGGCTCGGCGCCAAGATCGCTCAGTGTCGCGGTCTTGAATTCGATCACCTCCGGCATGTCGATCTCGTACACCACGGTGCCGGCCGGCCACGGCAGGCGGTAAGCACGCGAATCCAAACCCGACGCCAGGATCACCACCTGGCCAGCCCCGCTCTTGGTTGCGTCGAGGAAGAACTGGTCGTAAAACCTGGTGCGGCAGGTCATTCCCCGGGCCATTCGGTGCGGATCGAACTCCGAATCCCCGCCAACGGGAATCTGCCCGTTCACCAACCGGACATAGACATCCATTCCCACGGCACGCACAAGCGGCGCGGCGTAAGGATCCTCGATGAACCCCTCGTCGGAAGCCAGCGCCCGCTGGGCGGCGACCATGGTCGCCGTCGCCCCAACGCTCGTCGCCAAATCCCAACGATCACGATCGGTGCGCGCCATGGTGCTCCCCTACCCGACCCAGAAATATAGACAATCTAGTTACTACCACAGGGTGATTCCCGACACCCTGGGGACTACCCTCCGGACGAGTGACTGCTTTGCCCAGTGGACCATCGACCTCGCCCGCCAGAACGTGGCCGAGGGCGGTCGTCCATTCGCGACGGTGATCGTCAAGGACGGCGAAGTCCTCGCCGAGAGCGCCAACAAGGTGGCCCAGACAAACGATCCGACCGCCCACGCCGAGATCCTCGCCATCCGAGAGGCATGCATCAAGCTCGGGACCGAGCACCTGGTCGACGCCACCATCTACGCGCTCGCTCATCCGTGTCCCATGTGCCTGGGCTCGCTGTATTACTGCTCGCCCAAGGAAGTCATCTTCCTGATCACCCGCGAGTCCTATGAGGAGTACTACCTCGATGACCGCAAGTACTTCGAGGTCGCCACCTTCTACGACGAATACGCCAAGAACTGGGACCAACGGCGCCTGCCGATGCGCTACGAACCCCGCCCGGCCGCGGTCGACGTCTACCGGTTCTGGAACGAGCGCAACGGCGGCCAGCGTAAGTCGACGGTCGTCCCCGGCTGAAGCGCCTCGACGTTGACTGCGCTATTATCTGCGTATGCATGCAGGTAATAGCCCAACCCGGTTGCCGGACGACCAGGCCAGTTTGGTGGTCGAGGTATTCCGAATGCTGGCCGACGCTACCCGTGTGCAGGTGCTGTGGTCGCTGACGAATCGTGAGATGTCGGTCAACGAACTCGCCGAGCACGTGGGCAAGCCGGCGCCGTCGGTTTCCCAGCACCTCGCCAAGCTGCGCATGGCACGTCTGGTGCGCACCCGCCGGGACGGAACCACGATTTTTTACAGTCTGGAGAACGATCACATCCGCCAGCTCGTCATCGACGCCGTCTTCAATGCCGAGCACGCCGGTCCCGGGGTTCCGGGTCATCACCGCGCCGACGGTGGGCTGAAGGCCCTGAAAGTCGCAGCCGATTCGGCGTCGCCGCAGGCGAACTAAATCAGCCGACAGACAACATATTTCACACTAGGAGATGACAACCATGACCGAGCAGCACACCCACGACACGCCGCATGCGCACGAACACCAGCACGGCGAAGAGGCTCATACACATGCGCACACCACGCATGAGCACGACCATGTGGCCCACGAGCACTCCCACGCTCACGACGACGGGACCGAGCACACTCATCAGCACGTGCACCAGGCCGGCCTGGAAGAGGTGCACGGCCACAGCCACGCGTAACGGCGCAGCGTTCGGGGTCAGACCTTCGGGCAGTAATGCATCGGGTTGTCCCGCTCGTCGGGCGGCGGCAGGTTGCGCGCCGGCGTGTGCACCAACGGTGTGTCGGGTGGGATTCGCCCCGTGACACGATCCCAGCCGGCGCGGGCCCGCGGGTGCTTGCGAAACCGGCTTGGCACGAAGGCAAAGACAAGACGGACGATGTCGCCGAAGCGCCGGTGCAGCCATTCGTCGCGGCGCGACCACCGATAGCCCATCAGCTCGCGGACCGGCGGATCGTAGAGACCGACGGTCAGCCACACGAAGAACGGGGCCAACAGTTTGCGCTGCGCGGCCCACAACCGATCCGGAACCCATTGGGCGAAGGGGGGTTTGGGCAGTTCGGTCAGATCGAGCACGGCACGTGCGGCCAGGTTGTTCTCCAACACGTTGCGGCACATGTGGTCCCAGTACGCCTGGAATTCCTCCCAGGAGGCCGGCACCGGCCGCATGCTCATGCCGTACATCCGGTACCAGTCGACGTGTTCGTCGAACAGCCGGCGCTTCTGCGCTTCGGTCAGGCCGCCACAGAACCGCTCGGCGACATGAATGGTGCCAACAAAGAAGGTGGCGTGTGCCCAGTAGAAGACATCGGGGTTCAGCGCATGGTAGCGGCGGCCCTGAGCGTCAGCGCCTTTGATGGTGGTGTGGTAGTCGCGTACCTGGGCCCCGGTCATCGGGGCACGGTCGCCGTCGAAAACAACTCCGCCGATGGGGTACAACGACCGCAGCAGCCGCGGCCAGCGTTCACGAAAGAACGTCGAGTAATCGATGACGGCCGCGCCCAGCTGAGGGTGCATGTTCTGCATGGATCCCGCCCAGGGACCCTGCAACATGCCCCGCCAATCGCCGAAGTATCGCCACGTCAAGGAATCCGGGCCGAGCGGGACCGGCGGTGTGTCGTAGCCCAGCGGGGAGACCGGACAACCCCCGGCCACACCGGGCTCCGCCCGGTTCAACGAGTCGCTATTGGCTTTGGCGCTGGTCAGCGGGCATGCTGCCGACGTATCTTGAGTCACTGGTCAGTTTCCTACAGAGATCCGTAATTCTGACTACGTGCGTTGTCACTTTGAAGCTTAGGGAGTGATGTGCAGCCCGGTCAACGACGGAGCCGTTGGTCCGGCGTCCCGCTAAAGAGTCGCCTGGCGGTACGTCGGGACAACCTCATTGCCGCCGGTGTGCAGCTGCTCGGCGCGGACAGCGGACCAGCGCTGACCGTTCGCGCAGTATGCCGCAAGGCCGCGCTGACCGAACGCTACTTCTATGAAAGCTTCCCCGACCGTGACGAATTCGTCCGCGCGGTGTACGACGACGTCTGCACCAGAGCCATGGCAACCCTGACGTCGGCAAAAACCCCTCGGGAAGCCGTCGAGCAATTTGTCGAGCTGATGGTCGACGACCCGGTGCGCGGGCGCGTGCTGCTGCTGGCACCGGCGGTCGAACCGGTACTGACCCAGTCCGGGGCGGAATGGATGCCCACATTCATCGAGCTGCTGCAGCGCAAGCTGTCACGGATCGGCGATCCCGTGCTGCAGAAAATGGTCGCCACCAGCTTGATCGGTGGTCTGACCAGCCTATTCACCGCGTACCTGAACGGACGGCTGGGGGCCACCCGAGAACAATTCATCGACTACTGCGTCGACATGCTGATGAGCACGGCCGCCAGCTATGTACCCCGCCGGGAGCTGGGGGAAGCCGACCAATCGGTTCCTTCGGCGCCGCGCGATTGAGGTCGCGTGCCACGCCGGGGTCCAAACTTGATGCTACTGGGATACACAGATATATTGACTGCTACCCATAGACACAGATAACCGGAGGCCCTATGTCGGCCGAGCTGACAAACCTACAGCTGTTGCACGAACTCGAGCCGGTCGTCGAGAAGAACCTGAACCGGCACCTGAGCATGCACAAGAATTGGGACCCGCACGACTACATCCCGTGGTCGGACGGCAAAAACTTCTACGCGCTCGGCGGGCAGGATTGGGAGCCCGGGCAGTCCAAGCTGTCCGACCTCGCCCAGGTGGCGATGGTGCAGAACCTGATGACCGAAGACAATCTGCCGTCGTATCACCGCGAGATCGCGATGAACTTCGGCTTGGACGGCCCCTGGGGCCAGTGGGTCAACCGGTGGACCGCTGAAGAGAACCGGCACGGGATCGCGCTGCGCGACTACCTGGTAGTGACCCGCGCGGTCGACCCGGTCGAGCTGGAGAAGCTACGCATCGAGGTGGTGAACCGGGGCTTCAGCCCGGGCCAGAACCAACAGGTTCGAGACGACCTGTTCGCCGAGAGCCTGTTCGATTCGGTCATCTACGTCACGTTCCAGGAGCTGGCGACCCGGATTTCGCACCGCAACACCGGTAAAGCCTGCAACGAGAACATCGCCGACCAGTTGCTGGCCAAGATCTCGGCCGACGAGAACCTGCACATGATCTTCTACCGTGATGTCAGCGAGGCCGGGTTTGAGGCTGCGCCCAATCAGGCGATGAAGTCGCTGCACAAGATCCTGCGCAACTTTCAGATGCCCGGCTTCCAGGTGCCCGAGTTCCGCCGCAAGGCCGTGTTCATCGCAGTCGGCGGCGTATACGACATCCGGATCCACCTCGACGAGGTCGTCATGCCGGTGCTGAAGAAATGGCGCATCTTCGAACGTGAGGACTTCACCGGTGAAGCCGCCGCGCTTCGTGACGACCTGGGGGTGCTGATCAAAGAGCTTGAGGCAGCCTGCGACAAATTCGAGGCGTCCAAACATCGTCAACTCGAGCGGGAAGCCCGCACCGGCAAGAGGGTCACTGCATGCGAGCTGCATAAGACCGCAGGCAAGCTGGTCTTCAGCCGTCGGTAGCCCGGCCTTGCGCATCGGTCCGATCACGCTCGCCAGCCCGGTGGTGCTGGCCCCGATGGCCGGGGTGACCAATGTCGCCTTCCGGACACTGTGTCGTGAACTAGAACAGTCGAAGGTCGGCACCGTCAGCGGGCTGTACGTCTGCGAAATGGTGACCGCGCGTGCGCTCGTCGAGCGTCATCCCGTCACCATGCACATGACGACGTTCTCGCCGGACGAGTCGCCGCGCTCGCTGCAGCTGTACACCGTCGAACCCGCCATCACCTACGCGGCCGCCAAGATGATCGCGGACGAAGGCTTGGCCGACCACATCGACATGAACTTCGGCTGCCCAGTGCCCAAAGTCACCAGGCGCGGCGGAGGGGCGGCGCTGCCGTTCAAGCGGCGGCTGTTCGGCCAGATCGTGGCCGCCGCCGTGCGCGCCACCGAAGGCACCGAAATACCGGTGACCGTCAAATTCCGCGTCGGCATCGACGACGACCACCACACGCACCTGGATGCCGGCCGCATCGCCGAATCCGAGGGCGCCGCGGCGGTGGCGCTGCACGCCCGGACGGCAGCGCAGCGCTATTCCGGCACCGCGGATTGGGAACAGATCGCCCAGCTCAAACAGCAGGTGCGGACGATTCCGGTGCTCGGCAACGGAGACATCTACGACGCCAGCGATGCGCTGGCCATGATGGCCAGCACCGGGTGCGACGGCGTTGTCATCGGCCGAGGCTGTCTGGGCCGGCCGTGGCTCTTCGCCGAGTTGTCGGCCGCGTTCACCGGCGGGTCAGCACCCACCCCGCCCACGCTCGGCGAGGTCGCCGACATCATGCGCCGGCACGGCGAGTTGCTGGCCGCGCACTTCGGCGAAGACAAGGGCATGCGCGACATCCGCAAGCACATCGCCTGGTACCTGCACGGCTTCCCTGCCGGATCCGAGCTGCGGCGAGCATTGGCGCTGGTCAAGACGCTCGCTGAACTTGACTTCCTGCTAGACACGCTGGACGGTGCTGTCCCGTTCCCGGAGGCCGCGACCGGCCCACGGGGCCGGCAGGGTTCACCCGCTCGCGTGGCGTTGCCCGACGGCTGGCTGGCCGACCCCGACGACTGCACGGTGCCGGCCGGGGCCGACGTTATGCACTCGGGTGGCTGAATCGAAACGCGCTCGAAATCGCGTCCGCGTCAATAACTCAGTACGATATGGGCCTGCTACACGGCACTTCGGTGGCGGATCGATTTGTCCCGCTGCATGAGGGCTACGAGTACGGTGCGACCCCACGGGTAGACGCGTGGGCACGGACACCACTGACGTCCGCATCAGAGTTTCGGAGGCCAGTTCGAGATGAGTGACGGCAAGCATGACGCCACTCTTGACCGTGGGCGCGGGTCCGGCGCCGCCAGCGACGATCAACCGATTGCCCCAACGCTAGGCGCCGCACCGTGGGAGCGGTTTTCTGCACCATCGCCCGAGCACGGCGCCCACCGGTGGCAGGTTGAGCCGCGCGTCGAGCGTGGGGAAGCCGACACGGAAAAGGGGGGATGTCATGCCGATGGCGCAGTCAGTGTCGCCGACCTGATCGCCAAAATCGGCCACCCGACCCCTGACCGGCCCCGTCACCATCACATATCCGATGAGGTAGCCCCGGATGCCGAACCTGCTGCGCCTTCCGGGGTTGGGTCGGACGTGCCGGTCGACCTGCAAGACACGCAGGTCATCGACACTCCGGCCTACTCGCTCGAGGTCGTCTCGGAGCTTCCCGACCTCGATGCGGCCAATTATCCGGATGACCCGAACAGCAATGCGGACTCCGAATCGGACCGGACCACTTCGCGCCGGGCGCGACCGATGCGGTTCCGCCGGACATCGCCTCCCCAGGACCCGGGACCCAAGCCCAACGGCCGTCGGCCTATGTTGCTGGCCGCGCGCTCGGTCGCGGCTCTATTCGCCGCGCTGGCGCTGGCCCTCACCGGCGGTGCTTGGCAGTGGAGCACCTCAAAGAACAACCGACTCAACACCATTAGCGCGCTCGACCCGAACTCGCGCGATATCGTCGACCCGAATGGGCAGTACGGCGACGAGGACTTTTTGATCGTCGGTATGGACTCCCGCGCCGGGGCCAATGCCAATATGGGCGCCGGCGACACCGAGGACATCGACGGCACACGGTCGGACACCGTGATGCTGGTCAACATTCCGGCGAACCGCAAACGGGTGGTGGCGGTGTCGTTCCCCCGGGACCTGGCGATCACGCCTTTCCAGTGCGAGGCCTGGAACCCCGAGACCGGCAAGTACGGACCCCTCTATGACGAGAAGAAGGGGACGTGGGGTCCCAGGATGGTCTACACCGAGACCAAATTGAACTCGGCGTTCTCCTTCGGCGGTCCGAAATGTCTGGTGAAGGAAATCCAGAAGCTGTCCGGCCTGAGCATCAACCGGTTCATCGCCATCGACTTCGTCGGTTTCGCGCGGATGGTCGAGGCACTCGGCGGCGTCGAAGTATGCAGCAGCACCCCGTTGCAGGACTATGAACTGGGGACGGTGCTGGACCACTCGGGACGGCAGGTCATCAATGGAACAACCGCGCTGAACTACGTGCGGGCCCGCCAAGTCACCACCGAGAACAACGGTGACTACGGCCGCATCAAACGCCAACAGTTGTTCTTGTCGTCGCTGCTGCGTTCGCTGATCTCCGAGGACACGTTGTTCAACCTCAACAAGCTCAACAATGTGGTCAACATGTTCATCGGCAACAGCTACGTCGACAATGTCAAGACCAAAGACCTGGTGCAGCTGGGGCAGTCGCTGCAGGGTATGGCCGCCGGGCACATCACGTTCGTCACCGTCCCGACCGGCGTGACAGACCAGAACGGCGACGAGCCGCCGCGCACGGCCGACATGAAGGAGCTTTTCACGGCGATCATCAACGACGACCCGCTGCCGCTCGAAAACGATCTGAACGCCCAGCGTTTGGGGACCTCCCCCACCTCGGGGCCGACGATCGCGCCCACCACCACCAAGAAACCTCCCGCCGCGACCCCCGAGACTCGGCGCGAGCGGGTGACGACAACCGCGCCGCAAGATGTCACGGTGCAGGTCTCCAACTCGACGGGCCAAACCGGTCTGGCCACGACCGCAACCAACCAGCTCAAGCGGAACGGCTTCAACGTGATGACACCGAATGACTATCCGAATTCACTGAATGCGACAACGGTGTTCTTCTCGCCCGGGAACGAGCCGGCCGCCGCCACGGTGGCGTCGGCGTTCGCCAATGCAAAGGTCGAGCGGGTCAACGGGATTGGTCAAGTGGTTCAGGTGGTCCTCGGCCCAGATTTCGGCTCGGTGACGGCTCCCCCGCCCAGCGGCTCATCGATCAGCGTGCAGATCGACCGCAACTCGAGCAGCCCGACGACCAAGCTGCCCGAAGACTTGACGGTCACCAACGCCGCCGACACCACCTGCGAGTAGCCGGGTTTCAGGGCGTCGCTTCTGCCGCCGTTTCCGCCGGCGAGAACGTAGGCTTGAGCACATGAGGACCGCCTATCATGAGCAACTCTCGGAATTATCGGAGCGGCTCGGCGAGATGTGCGGGCTGGCAGGGATCGCCATGGAGCGGGCAACCCAAGCCTTGTTGCAGGCCGATTTGGTGCTGGCAGAACAGGTGATCTCCGACCACGAAAAGATCGCGACCCAGAGCGCCCGCGCCGAGGAGAGCGCTTTCGTGCTGCTGGCCTTGCAAGCACCGGTAGCCGGTGACCTCAGGGCTATCGTGAGCGCCATCCAGATGGTGGCCGACATCGACCGGATGGGTGCGCTGGCCCTGCATGTTGCCAAGATCGCCCGCCGACGCCATCCCCAGCACGTGTTGCCCGAAGAGGTCAACGGATACTTCTCCGAAATGGGCAGAGTTGCAGTCGAATTAGGTAACAGCGCGCAAGAGGTGGTGTTGTCGCGCGACCCGGAGAAAGCCGCCCGGATCCGCGAAGAAGACGACGCGATGGACGATCTGCACCGGCATTTGTTCTCGGTGCTGATGGACCGCGAGTGGAAGCACGGCGTTGCTGCCGCCGTCGACGTGACGTTGCTGGGCCGGTTCTACGAACGATTCGCCGATCACGCCGTTGAAGTGGCGCGGCGGGTCATCTTCCAGGCGACGGGCAGATTTCCCGAGGACGACGCGACGCCACCCTCGCGTTAGCCGAAGCGCCCGGAGATGTAGTCCTCGGTGGCCTTCTGGGTCGGGTTGGAAAAGATTTTGTCGGTGTCGTCGATCTCCACCAGCCGGCCCGGTTTTCCTACCGCTTCCAGGTTGAAGAATGCCGTCTGATCGCTCACCCGCGCAGCCTGCTGCATGTTGTGGGTGACGATGACGATGGTGTACTCCTGCTTCAACTCACCGATCAGGTCTTCGATGGCCATCGTCGAGATGGGGTCCAGCGACGAGCACGGCTCGTCCATCAGCAACACATCCGGTTGCACAGCGATGGCCCGGGCGATGCACAACCGCTGCTGCTGCCCCCCGGACAATCCGCCGCCGGGCCTGTCTAACCGATCCTTGACCTCATCCCACAGGTTCGAACCGCGCAATGAGTGTTCGGCGATGTCGTCGAGCACTTTGCGATTGCGGACACCCTGCAGCTTCAGGCCAGCAACAACGTTGTCGCGAATCGACATCGCTGGGAAGGGGTTTGGCCGCTGGAACACCATCCCGACTGCCCGGCGTACACCGACCGGATCGATACCGGGGGCATAGATGTTTTCATCGTCGAGCAGTACGGCGCCCTCAACCCGGGCGCCGGGGACCACCTCATGCATCCTGTTCAGCGTGCGCAGCACGGTCGTCTTGCCGCAGCCCGACGGACCTATGAACGCTGTCACGCTGCGGGGCAGAACCGATAACGTCACATCCGAGACCGCCTGAAACGACCCGTAGTAGATGTTGACGGCTTTGAGGTCCAACCGCTTGGCCACTTCGTGCTCCTGCCTACGACTTCCTGGGGGCAAAGATTTTCGCGAAAACCCTGGCCCCGATATTGATCACGGCGATCACCAGGATCAGTGTCAGCGCAGCGCCCCACAGCCGATCTGTGAGGACCGGATTAGCGCCAGCGCCGGCTGATGTCTGGTCATACATCATGCCGGGCAGCGACCCCATGAACCCGGTGAAAATGTCGTAGTTGATCGCCTGCGAGTAACCGACCAGGATCAGCAGCGGGGCCGTCTCGCCCAGCACCCTTGCCAACGCGAGCATGATCCCAGTGACAATGCCGGACAGCCCGGTCGGAATCACAACCCTGGCAATGGTTTTCCACTTCGGTATCCCAAGCGCGTAACTGGCCTCGCGGAGATCCACCGGAACGATCCGCAGCATCTCCTCGGTCGCTCGCACGATCACCGGGAGCATCAACAACACCAGCGCCAGCGACACCGCGAACTCGGAACGCGGAAGCCCCAGCGTCACCACCCACAGTGCGTAGATGAACAATGCCGCCACGATCGAGGGCACACCGGTAAGGATGTCAACCATAAAGCTGACCACCCTACCCAGCGAATTGTCGCCACCGTATTCGACCAAATAGATCGCGACCATGAGGCCGATCGGGATGGAGATCGCGGCGCATATCAATCCCTGGAGCAAGGTGCCGACGATCGCGTGGTACGCGCCGCCGCCAGCCACGAATGCCGTCATACCCGCTTGTGAATGCGCCCACCACACGCTGGACGTGATCACCTGGTAGCCCTTGGCGATCACCGAATACAGCACCAAAACCAAAGGCGTCAGGGCAATTACTGTCGACACCGTCACCAGCACCGTCGCGACGTTGTTTGCGACTCGGCGACGCCAGCCGAGTCCCGAGAACGTCCGCGGCTTGACGGGGCGGTCCAGGATCGAGGTCATTGGTTGCCTCTTCGGGCTCCGGTTCGGGCGACGGCCCCGCGCGCCGCGGAGTCGACCACGAACGTAAGCAGGAAAAGCACCAGTCCCGCGGCAATGTAGGCGCCGCCCTGGTATTTGTCATTGAGTTCCCATGCGGCGGAAGCGATTTTGGTCGCGAACGTTGAGCCACCGTCGAACAGCGACCAGCCGAACGCCGTCTGGGTACCGCGCAAGATGATCAGCAATGCGACCGTCTCACCCAGGGCGCGACCCAGACCCAGCATCGCGCCGCTGAAGTATCCGGACCGCCCGAATGGCAGCACGGTTGTCTTGACGACTTCCCAGCGGGTGGCGCCGAGCGCCATCGCAGCCTCGATCTGGTCCTGCGGAGTCTGAACGAAGACTTCGCGAGTTACGGCGGTGATGATCGGCAGGATCATCACCGCCAAAACGATCCCGCCGGTAAAGATGGTGCCGCCACCTGCCACCGACGCGTTGCCACTGGCGAACAGAAAGCACCACCCCATAGCGTGATTGAGCCAGGTTGCGACGGGTCGCAGCTGCGGTGCGAGCACATATAGCCCCCAGACGCCGTAGATGATCGAGGGCACCGCGGCCAGCAGATCGACCATGTACGCCAGCAGTCCACCAACCCGTCGCGGTGCGTACTGCGTGAGAAATATGGCGACGCCCAGGGCGACCGGCATCGCCAGCGCCAATGCAAACATCGACACCAACACGGTCACCTGTAACAGATCGAGGATTCCGAAGCGCATCGCCGAGGTGTCTGTGGTGACCCACTTGCCACCGTAGGTGAAAAAATTCACTTGGTCGCGCCGCAAGGCAGGTATCGCGCGCCACAGCAAAAACGCACCGATCGAGGCGATCAGAAGGACCATCAGGACACCGGAGAACTCCGACAGCCAGCGAAATATGCGGTCCCCGAAGCGCGGCCGGGCGTCGCCCCACGGGCTTAAAGGTACGATCGGCGGCTCCGGAAAGGGCGCAGCAACGACCGCACCCGAACCCGCATCGGCTGGGTTTGGCGTCGTCACAGTGATCCCGTCACTTTTTGGGGCTTTTTTGCTTGGGGGCGCAGGGTCGATCGGTCACTGCATTGCGTTGATTGCACTGACCAGTCGCTCCTTGACCATATCGGGCAGCGGAACATAACCCGCCGACGAAAGGCCGGTCTGACCGTTGTTCGCTGCCACGGTGAGAAACGACTTGATCGCCGCGGCGGTGTCCGGGTCGTAGCCCGCCGAGCACACAATGTCATAAGTGGCCATCACCAACGGGTAAGCACCCGGGTCCTGGGAGCTGTACATCGTGTTCAGGTCCAGTACGAGGTCGTTGCCACTGGCAACGAAGTTGGCAAGGTTGACGGCGCGACGAGCCGTGTCGTCGTTGAGCGGCACCCCGCCACTGCCGGTGTCGATTTCGGCGAATGGCAGACCGGCCCGATCAGCGAAGCCCTTCTCGACATATCCAATGGCACCCGACGTAATCTGCACCGCCTGGACCACGCCGGCCGACCTCTGGACCCCTTCGCCGACACCGCCTTGAAACTCGGTGCCAACCCCTTTGGTCCAGCTCTGTGGTGCGTCGGCGGTCAGATACCTCTGCAGGTTGTCGGTGGTTCCCGACGAATCCGCGCGATAGATCGGCGTGATCTTGGTGTCGGGCAGGGCAACTCCGGGATTGAGTGCGGCGAGTATCGGGTCATTCCAATTCGTGACCACACCACTGAAGATCTTGGCCAGCACGTCACTGTTGACGACCATCGTCTGAACGCCCGCCAGTTGGTAGACAAATGCGATTGGCCCGAACACCAGCGGTAGGTCCCACGCCGGGTTTCCGTTACAGCGTTTGGCGGCCGTGCCGATCTGGTCCGTCGTCAGAGGCGAGTCCGATCCGGCGAAGTCGACATGGCCGGCAACGAACTGCGCGCGACCGGCACCCGACCCGGTCGGGTTATATGACACGTTTTTGCCAGGGCAGAACTGGCCCCACACCTGGTTGAACGATGCGATCGCGTTCTGTTGAGCCGTCGACCCCTCAGCCGTCACGGCACTTTTGCCGCCACAGGGCACAGTTCCGGCTGCTACCCCCGAGATGACCGTTGTCGACGCGGCGCGGTTGTCGTCGCTGCCGCAGGCGCCCAACACTGAACCGGTGACCACGAAAGTGGTGATCGCGCACACCGCTGCCGCGAACGTCCTGCCCACCCCGCGCCTCACCCATCTCGCTTTCTCAGCGCATTCTTGACGCATACCGGCACCGCTGGCGGCCTCCTATACGAGGTTGCCAGATCACCCGGAAAGTATGCTCCGGTGGCCGTCACGCGCATGCCTATCCGGTGAATGTGAGGTGAACAGCCAGCTGCGTGTAGGTCGGTCGTCGCTCAGCCCACGACGGGGGTCGGCGCGTAGGCGGTGTCGACACTGTAGGTGGTGAAGCCGAGGCTCTCATAGGTCCGCACCGCGGCGACGTTGTCCGACTCCACGTAGAGCATCACGGTGGGTTCGGCTGAACCGGCCAGCCGTTCCGCCAGCGATGCGATACCAATCGATGTCAACAGCTGCCCCAGGCCACGGCGCTGCGCCGAAGGGTCCACGCCCAGGACGTAGACCTCGCCCAGGCCCGGTTGATCAAGATGCACCTTGGTCCAGTGGAAGCCCAGTAGCGCGCCCTCCCGGTCGGTTGATGCGTCGCCGAACGCCAGAAACACCCCCGCGGGGTCGAACCACGGTTCGCTGCGCCGCTCCGCCAGCTGGACTGCAGTCCAACGGCCCTGTTCCGGGTGTTCGGCGAATGCGGCGTTATTGACCCGCAGCAGCTCAGGGTCATCGGCCGTGCCCGCGTAGGTGCGGATCCGCACGCGAGCGGGAATTCGCGGTTCGGGGATGTCGCGCAGCGAACGCCGCATCTGGACCAGTTCGCGCACCGGGACCAGACCGAGCGCGGACGCGGTCGCCCGGGCGGAATCCAGCGTGCCGTGCGCCCAGAAGCGGTTGCGCCCCGCGGTCTCAGCCAATGCCGCGCGTGCCATCGCGGCGCCAATACCACGGCGGCGGGCCCGCGGGTGCACCACCAACTCCGCCATCGCGACACCCGTGTCCGGTGGCGGGCTGAGATTGAGGTAGCCCACAATGCCGTCGTCGGAATCGGTGACCAGCAGGTGCGCGGTGCGGTCGTGGCCGAGTTCCCGCAGCACTTGTTCCCCGACGGGGGCTACCCCGTCGAATTCGGTTGCTTCAGCAACGAGTTCGCGCGCTTGCTGCTGCTCTTCGGCGGTCAGTGCCGAGCGCCAGCCACGCGGTGTCACTGACTGCGCAACGGGTCGACCAGCGGATCTCGGAGATCGTCGGACTCTGGCTCGGCGGCTTCGGCTTGGTCAAGTTCGGAGCCCGAAATCGGCGCTCGGCCGCGCGCCGGCCGGACAGCCTTGTAGCCCACGTTTCGTACCGTGCCGATCAACGCTTCGTGCTCGGCGCCGAGTTTGGCCCGCAGTCGACGCACGTGCACATCGACCGTCCGGGTGCCCCCGAAGAAGTCATAGCCCCACACCTCATGCAGCAGCTGAGCGCGGGTAAACACCCGCCCGGCGTGCTGTGCCAGGTATTTCAGCAGCTCGAACTCTTTGTAGGTGAGATCGAGCGGGCGGCCCCGCAATCGCGCGGTGTAGGTGCCTTCGTCGATCACCAGCTCGCCAAGGCTCACCTTGCCCGCACTCTCCTGGTCGGCCAGCCCGCCCCGGCGACCGACAACCAGCCGTAGTCGGGCGTCGATCTCAGCGGGCCCGGTACTGGGCAAAAGGATCTCGTCCAGGCCCCAGTCAGCGCTGACCGCCACCAGCCCGCCTTCACTCACCACAGCCAGGACCGGGACGGACCGGCCCGCCGTGCTCAACAGGCGGCACAAACCGCGCGCGGACGAAAGATCCTGGCGCGCGTCGACGATCACAGCGTCCGCGGTTCCGGCCTCCAGCAACGAGGATGGCTCCGCCGGTGCCGTGCGGACCGTGTGAGGGAGCAGCGACAACGACGGCAGAATTGGGTCGGGATGCAGCTCCGAAGTCAGCAGTAGTAGCTCCAACGAGCCCCTCCAGCGTCGTGGGAATCCCATTCCCGAAATTGATAACGCAACATGGCGTTAGTTGCCAGGTCATCTAACGATAACGTGCCACCAGGTCTTTGGCGTGATCAGACGGTTCAGTGTGAGCCCCGCCACCAGGCGTGCGGTACGGACGGGTCGCACAGACTTGCGCCACAATATGCGGATGCGCAACGTGCTGATTGGTGTGGTCGCAGCGGCGATCGCGGTCTCCGTGATTGTCGTCGGCGCAATCGGCGTCGATTACGGAACGAGTATCTACGCCGAATACCGGCTGTCGACCAACGTGCGCAAATCGGCGAATCTGGGATCAGACCCATTCGTCGCCATCTTGGCATTTCCGTTCATCCCGCAAGCAATGCGCGACCACTACAACGAGTTGGAGATCAAGGCCAACGCCGTCGACCACCCGATGGTCGGGAAGGCCACGCTCGAAGCCACGATGTACTCGATCGACCTGACCTACGCCTCCTGGCTGATCAGGCCCGATGCGAAACTTCCGGTCGGCAGGCTGGAGAGCCGCATCATCATCGACTCGACCCACCTGGGCCGCTACCTGGGCATCACCGACCTCATGGTTGAGGCACCGTCCCAGGAAACCAACAACGCTACCGGCGGCACCACGGATTCCGGGATCTCCGGCAGCCACGGGTTGGTATTTAGCGGCACGCCCAAATCGGCCAACTTCGACCACCGGGTCAGCGTCTCGGTAGACCTCGCCATCGCCCCCGACGACCAGGCGACGCTGGTGTTTACCCCCACGGGCATCCTGACCGGACCGGACACCGCCAACCAAGCCGTCCCGGACGACAAGCGGGACGCCGTACTGCATGCCTTCGGCGCCAGGCTGCCCAACCAGACGCTGCCGTTCGGGGTGGCGCCGACCAGCGAGGGGGCGCGTGGCTCCGACGTCATCATCGAAGGCGTCACCCGGGGAGTAACTATCACGCTCGAAGGGTTTAAGCAGTAATGATGACCGTAATCGTCGCGACCGTGGCGGCGGGTGTCCTCACACTCCTCGTCGGATGGTTGCTTACCCGGCGCTCCGGAAGCGTCCGGGAAGTTCAGTCTGCGTCAGGCCCCGAACGCGACAATCCCGACACAGCCGACCTCGGCCTTTCCCGCACCGGACCAACGGTCGTGCATTTCAGCGCCCCGTGGTGCGGACCTTGCGGTCGGGTGCGCCGGGTGGTGCACGAGGTGTGCGAGGACCTGGGAGATGTGGCCCACGTCGAAATCGACCTGGATGCCAACCCGGCGGCTGCGCGCCGATTCTCGGTGCTGTCTCTGCCTACCACGTTGATCTTCGATGTCGATGGACGACAGCGGTACCGGGCCGCAGGAGTCCCCAAGACCGCCGACCTGCGGTCGGCTCTAGCACCGCTGTTGGCTTGATCACTATGTCTTTGGGTAAGCTGTCCGACGTGTCAACCCGCATCGAGCCCATGCTCACCAAGCGCCGCGCAGTTGATCTGTGCCGCATCGCGGGTTGTTGCTGTTGCCGTAGCTGCTGAGTAGCCGCGCTGTCCCGCGCAGCACTCGGAAGCAGCCTCGGATCCTACCGTGAGCGTGCCTCCCCCTTTTCCGTGCAACGGGAGTACCTAGGAGTAGTCGTACCGTGTCGAGCACTAACAACACCACCACCGCCCAACTGGACCTCGTCGACGTTCGTGGGCCGAGGTTCGCCGCCTGGGTGACGGCGGCGGTTCTACAGATCGTCCTGATCGTCTCCGCCATAAGTACGGTGGCGGCCGCGATCGTGCTCGGCCTGCAGGCAGTGGTCTTTGCCATCGGGGCCCTCGGCGGGCCCCGGCGGCACCCGTATGGGCGGGTGTTCGCCACCGTCGTGGCGCCCCGCCTGGGACCGGTCAAGGAGCGCGAACCGGTGCCCCCGCTGAAGTTCGCCCAACTGGTCGGCTTCGTCTTCGCGGTCTGCGGCGTCGCCGGATTCGCCGCTGGCGCTGTCCTGGTGGGCGTCATCGCCACCACAGCCGCGCTGGTGGCCGCCTTCCTGAACGCGGCCTTCGGCATCTGCCTGGGCTGTCAGCTCTACCCGCTTGTCGCGCGTTTCCGACGCACGCCCCGCAGCGCCTAGCACGATCGACCCTTTTCACCCAAGCAATCGAAAGGATCCCCACCATGGCTCGCTCGGACGTCCTGGTCTCCGCCGACTGGGCTGAGAGCAATCTCGACGCCGCCAACGTCGCCTTTGTCGAAGTGGACGAGGACACCAGCGCCTACGACGGCGGCCACATCGCCGGCGCGATCAAGCTGGACTGGCGCACCGATTTGCAGGACCCGGTCAAGCGTGATTTCGTCGACGCCCAGCAATTCTCCAAGTTGCTCAGCGACAAGGGCATCTCCAACGACGACACCGTGATTCTCTACGGCGGCAACAACAACTGGTTCGCCGCCTACGCGTACTGGTACTTCAAGCTGTACGGGCATGACAAGGTCAAGCTGCTCGACGGCGGCCGCAAGAAGTGGGAGCTTGACGGCCGCCCGCTGTCCAGCGACCCCGTCGGCAGACCCGTGACCTCCTACATCGCGGCCGCGCCGGACAACACCATCCGGGCGTTCCGGGACGAGGTCATCGCGGCCATCAACGTCAAGAACCTGGTCGACGTGCGCTCCCCCGACGAGTTCTCCGGCAAGATCCTGGCGCCGGCGCACCTGCCGCAGGAACAGAGCCAGCGGCCCGGCCACATCCCGGGCGCGATCAACGTGCCGTGGAGCAAGGCCGCCAATGAGGACGGCACCTTCAAGTCCGATGAGGAGTTGGCCAAGCTGTACGCCGACGCCGGTCTGGACGGGGTGAAGGAGACCGTCGCTTACTGCCGGATCGGAGAGCGGTCATCGCACACCTGGTTCGTGCTCCGGGAATTGCTCGGACATCAAAACGTCAAGAACTACGACGGCAGTTGGACGGAATACGGCTCCCTGGTGGGTGCCCCGATCGAGTTGGGAAGCTGATATGTGCTCTGCACCAAAGCAAGGACTCACGTTGCCCGCCAGCGTCGACCTGGAGAAGGAAACGGTGATCACCGGCCGCGTCGTGGACCGCGACGGCCAGGCCGTGGGCGGGGCATTCGTCCGGCTGCTGGACTCCTCCGACGAGTTCACGGCCGAGGTGGTCGCCTCGGCCACGGGTGACTTCCGGTTCTTCGCGGCTCCGGGATCATGGACGCTGCGCGCGCTGTCCTCGGTCGGCAATGGTGACGCCGCCGTGGCGCCGTCCGGTGCGGGCATCCACGAGGTCGACGTCAAAATCGCCTGACTCGGCCCAGACGGGCCCATACAAGTGAAGCCCCCGAAGCCGCCACTTGCGCATAAAGGCGAATAGACTCGACCCGTGGTGCTCTTCTTCGAGATCATGCTGGTCCTGGCAGTAGTGGTCATCTCGTGGTTCGCGCTGTATACGCTCTACCGGCTCATCACTGACGAGTCGTGAATTCTGAAGACGACTCCGGCGACCGAGCGGTGGCTGCCGCTGCTGAACGCGCCAGGGTGACTGCGGCCCGAAATATCCCGGCGTTCGACGATTTGCCGGTCCCCGCTGACACCGCGAACTTGCGCGAAGGTGCGAACCTCAATGACGCGCTGCTGGCGCTGCTGCCACTGGTCGGCGTCTGGCGCGGCCAGGGCGAGGGCCGCGGAGCCGACGGCGACTATCGGTTCGGCCAGCAGATCGTGGTCTCCCACGACGGCGGCGACTATCTGAATTGGGAAGCCCGGTCCTGGCGACTCGACGAGGCAGGCGATTACCGGGAACCGGCGCTGCGCGAGACGGGCTTCTGGCGGTTTGTCAACGATCCAGATGATCCGACCGAGTCCCAGGCGATCGAGTTGCTGTTGGCCCATTCGTCCGGTTACGTCGAATTGTTCTACGGGCAGCCACGTACCCAGTCGTCGTGGGAATTGGTCACCGATGCCCTGGCGCGCAGCAGGTCCGGCGTGCTGGTCGGCGGCGCCAAACGGCTCTACGGGATCGTGGAGGGTGGCGACCTCGCCTATGTCGAGGAACGGGTGGATGCCGACGGCGGGCTGGTGCCGCACCTGTCAGCGCGACTGTCTCGATTCGCCGGGTAACGGGGCCGGGGCCCACAGAACCCCGGCCTCCGACGGTGGCTCGTTGGCGGCACACCGGATCGGAATCTCATCGTTGCCTTCGGCCGACCATTCTGTGTGTACTGTTCGACGTCCGAGCAGCCGATATTCGCCGAATATTCCAGGAAGGTCCGGGAAGGGAGGGGCGGCCCGATGCGTCGCACGGCGACAGCCTCGTCAATAGCGCGCTGGGCCGTGTCCGCGGTTGGCGTGCTCGTGATCGGCTATCTGGCCGCGGTTGCGCTGCAACCTTCCATCCTCGATGCGCTGCCGGGCTGGCTGAGGTGGTTCGGTCAGCCCGGATCGATGGCGACGATCGCGATCGTGGTGGCGGTGTTCGGCGCGGTGTGTGTGCTGACCTTGCGGTCCGATGGCGGCCACCGGCTGGTCGGCGTTTCGTTCACAGTTATCGCCGTCCTCATCACCGTGACCGCGGTACTGGGACTGAGCTCTTATTGGAGATGTCACGACACCAGCCATCCGGCCTTCTTCACGCCGCTGATGTGGACGGCCCAGTTGGTTAAGGGCAGCATCGGCGATACCTCGCTGGGCGGGCGGAGCTGCCCCAGCCCCACTCCGGTGGGCTTGGAAGTGGCACGGATAGCGGCGCTGTCGGCAATTTTCACCGGCCTGGGCGGTGTCGTGGTCGGCGTGTTCCGTTCTCAGGTGGACCGGTTCCGGGCCAACCTGGCCGATTCGGTCACTGCCATTGTGGGTCTCGACGACGACACCGAATCGATGATCAGCGGGGTCGCGCGGACTTTGGACCGGCGCGGCACACTGGTCGTCATCACCAGCGCCGGGGACGACCGGGTGCAACGGGCCCGCAGGCACGGTGCCCGGGTGGTGTTGGTGGACTTCAACACGCCGTCGACCCTGGTGTCGCTACGGCTGTGGCGCCACCTCGGACGGCTCTACCTAATGGCACCCGACCCGGGGGTCAACCTGCTGTGGCTGGACCTGATCAGTCGTCGGCTGGCAGAGGTAGCCAACAAACAGCGGTTGCCCCTCATCGTGCGCATCGATGACCCGTGGCTGGCCGAGGCATGGCGTGCACAGCGGTTCGGCGGATCCGACACCCGATGGGCGGCCGACGTTGTCGGCAAGTACGAGGTGACCGCCGGCCGGCTGCTGGACAGCATCATCGCGACCAAGACCGTACAGCGTGTATTCGTCTGTGGCACTTCGCAGTTGACCTTGGCGCTGTGCGCGGACCTGACCCGTCGCGCCCTGGAACGAGACTTCTACACCCCGCCCGGTACGCGTCCGCTCCCAGCGCTCACTCTGGTCGAGCGTGACGCTGAAGAGTACCTGAAGGATCACCAGTTTTACCGTCAGCAAGCCGGTTTCATGTCCGACGGACCGACGATCGATGCGGTACCCGAAGCGTCGACGATACCGACTTTGCTGCATCTGATCGGTGATGGTGATCCATCAACCAGCGCGGTGATCTTGGTCGACACCCATGCCACAACGACCGGAACAAGGCTTGCTGCGCGGTTCCCCGATATGCCCGTTTACACCCGGGATTCCAACGCCCAGGTCGCCGACGATGCGTTGCCGTTAGTCGGCCTGTTGCAGACCTACAGCCTTGCATTGGACACACTCGAGGGCCAGGTCCAGGATGCATGGGAACGGGCGGCAAGGCTGATCCACGAGCGTTATGTCGCCACGATCGGCCCCGATGCGCCGCGCTCCCCGGCCGCGATGCCGTGGGCCAAGCTCAACGAGTTCTACCGCGGATCGAACCGTCGTCAAGTGCGCAACGCGTTGTGGATGGTCGAGCAGATCGCGGGACACACCTGGAACACCTGGGGCAGCCCGCCCCCGCAGCTGTGCGCGCGCGACATGGCCGAATCGCCGCCACTGCAACAGCTTGCTCTGCTGGGCTTCGACCACTATTCGGCGATGAGCATGGCGCGGGCGGAACACGAAGACTGGTGTCGCTATTACCAGCGCAACGGCTGGAAGTACGGTTCGCCCCGCGATGACGCGCGCAAGATCCACGACAAGTTGGTCGATTGGTCGGTGGTCGAAAGCTCGCCGGATCTGCTCAATGCCGCGGTGCGCAGCTTGGCGGGCACACTGTGGAGCCTGCGGCAGCTCGGCTATCGGTCACGTCCGCTGTGGCAATCCTTCACCCGAGTCGGGACGGTCACGGCGGAGCAACGGAGCACCCCGTGGAAGTGGAAGTCGGACTCGGGGCACACCATGCGCGCTGACGCCGGGGATTGGGCTGTGCAGGCGGACGGGAAGATTTGGTCGGTGCGCGACGATATTTTCCGCGCCACCTACGATGAGGCCGGCGACGGGCAGTGGCGTAGAAAGGGGCGGGTTCAAGCACGGCCGGCGCATCCGGGGGAGACCGTGAACACCCTCGAGGGTCCTACGACCGCGGCGGACGGCGACTGGGTCGTGCGGGGATCCGACGGCGAGCAATGGCCGGTTCCCGGTGACGAATTCGCGCGGCGCTACACCGAACTCCATCCACCCGCAGAAGCCCACGCCGCGGACGGAGTCGACGGATAGGCGTTCCGCCCAAACAGCGCTGATGAATGCCCATCCTGAGATGGGCGAACACTGATACGGTATCGGCGCATAGTCGGGCGTCCGGGGTGGCCTGGCCACAGCAGCGTCTGCAAACCGTCGCATGCGCGCTTTCGCCCCGTTCGCTCGCTCCGCTCAAGTAGGAGACTGCGATGGCGCTGTTTATCAGCTACTCGAGCCAGGACAGATCGACGGTCGACGCCCTGACGAGCGCCCTTCGGCGCGGCCAGCACCAGGTTTGGTTCGACCAAGAGCTCGGCGGTGGCGACTCTTGGTGGAACAAGATCCTGGAGCAGATCCGCGCTTGCGAGGTGTTCGTCGTCGCGCTGTCGAGTAACTGGTTACAGTCCAAGCCCAGTCAGTCCGAGTTGCGCTACGCGCAGGCGCTGAACAAGCCGATCCTTCCCGTCAAGATCGGCGCGGTTGACAGCATGCGCGTGAATCCCGTTGCCACGCTGCAGATCATCGACTATCAGAACCCCACCGTTGACGCCGGAATTCAATTGATCACCGCGGTGCACGCGCTGCGCAGCAACCCGGCGCCGTTGCCGGACCCGCTGCCTGACGAGCCTCCGGTGCCGTTCGGCTACATCACGCGGTTGGGCAACACGCTCGCTGAAAAGGAACTCAGCCCCCAGCAGCAGCTTCAACTGCTGGTCGAGCTCCGATCCGGGCTCGAGGAGGACGGCGACGATCCCAGCGCTCGAAGCGATATCGCCCAACTTCTGCGCATGTTGCGCCTGCGGCACGATGTCACCTACCGCACCCGAACCGAAATCGACAACGTGCTGGCGTCGATCGAGTCGTCGGAAACGCCCGACGCCAAGGCGCAACCCAAGCCACCCGCGACCGCCGGTGACGCGTCCACCACCCCGACACAACCCAGCAGCGGCGCGCGGCCTGTCAGCGCCCCTGCGCCAGCGCAGCCCAGCGTCACCGCGGTCGACCCTGCCGCGGCAGCGCGCAAGCGGTTAATGATCATCGGCGGTGCCGCCGTAGCGGTCGTCGCCGCGATCGCGGTGGTGGTTGTGCTCACCACCCAGGGGCGGGCCCCGAAGAAGTCGTCGGCGCCGGCCGGCGCGCAGGCTGCACCGGCGGCGCCCGCAGCGCCCGTGGCGCCGGGCCGCCTGGACTCAATCCTGCTCAGTGCAGCAGATGTCGCCGCCATCATGGGCCTGCCAAACATCGAAATCAAAGACCAGACCCAACAGTTGCGTCCTCCCAGCGGGTCTTTGTCAAACCTGGAGTGTCTCGGCGCGTTTGAACCCATCGAAGAGTCGGTCTATACGGGCAGCGCCTCTAGGGCAGTGCGCGGCCAGCAGTTGCACACGTCGGACAATGAGTACCGAGTCCAAGAAGCCGCGGTGACTTTTCCGAACGCTGAAAAAGCCCAGGCATTCGTGACGACATCCGCGGACAAATGGAGGGCTTGCGCCAACCAATCCGTGACGCTGACCACCGACCAGAACCGAGTACTGCACTGGACATTCGGGGACGTCACCGGGGCTCCCCCCACGATTACGCAGGTGCGCAGGCCAGCAGATGCCAGCCGGCCCGCCTGCCAACGCGTGCTGAGCGCAGTGTCCGACGTCGTCCTCGACGTCGAGGCGTGCGCGGTGAACGTGACCGATCAGGCCAGCCAGATCACCCAAAAGATGACCGCGAAAGTGAAGTCGTAGCACGGGCCGGTCCACACACGGGTCATGACATGGAGCGGCCCCCGAGCAAAGCTCCTGGTTGGACAAGACCGGAAGCTCGGGGGCCGGGTGGCTACGGGGAATTCGCCAGCGCGCGTTGATCGCTAGCTCTTCCGAGCCGATGCAGCTAGCGCGTAGCCACCTCACATGTCCATGAAGCTATCAATTTCGCGGACCACCTCCTTCCCTGTGTACCGCGAACATAGCATTTAGGTTGCGTCCCTGCACGTCCCTGTCGTTTTTAGGGTGGCTACAGCGCCGCTAGGGTACGGGGCCAGTTCGGGCCCAAAACGCCCCTAGTCGCCGGGGTGACGCCGGGGTCAGTACCGGGTTGCCCGCTTGTACGTGCGCATGCGGTGCACCTTGGCGGGTAGCCCGCCATCTAGGCGCATAGTGCGCCGCCCGCTGCGGTGCATAACCCGCCGCAGTTGCATCCGGCGCTCGTCGTGCCCTTCGGCGTTGACGACCCGGGCCATGTA
The DNA here is from genome assembly GCA_035569455.1 of Mycobacterium sp. Lineage (GTDB taxonomy): Bacteria > Actinomycetota > Actinomycetes > Mycobacteriales > Mycobacteriaceae > Mycobacterium. Next base: position 29,197 of record DATMMZ010000159.1, read on the forward strand.
GGCGGCGAGTTGATTGGGCTCAACAATTTTCCTGGGCGCGCAGGCCCACCCAAGAGCAAAGCACACGCAACCTGTTGCTAGGCAGGCAATTACGGTAAGCACGCTAAGTGCGCCCGGTGGTCGTTGTGCGCTGCTCAACGGTGGTTTTGCGGCCACGCGCGGTGCTCGTTGTCCGTGCGTCAACCTTGGTCTTGTGCTTTGCCAGCGACTGGTG
>DATMMZ010000160.1:0-5864 GCA_035569455.1 Mycobacterium sp.
CACGTCGACGGTGACGACCTGTCCCGGCGCGACTTCCTCGAAGAGGATCTTCTCCGAGAGCTGGTCCTCGATCTCGCGCTGGATGGTGCGCCGCAGCGGGCGAGCCCCCAGCACCGGGTCGAAGCCGCGCTTGGCCAGCAGTGACTTGGCCTTGTCGGTCAGCTCCAGAGTCATGTCCTTGCTCTTGAGCTGGCCCGCGACCCGGCCGATCATCAGGTCGACCATCCGGATTATCTCGTCCCGGGTCAGCTGGTGGAAGACGATGACTTCGTCGATCCGGTTGAGGAACTCGGGGCGGAAGTGCTTCTTCAGCTCGTCGTTGACCTTCTGCTTCATCCGCTCGTAGTCGTTCTCACCGCCGCCCTGGGTGAAGCCCAAGCCGACCGGCTTCGAGATGTCGGCGGTGCCCAGGTTGGAGGTGAAGATCAGCACGGTGTTCTTGAAGTCCACCGTGCGGCCCTGCCCGTCGGTGAGCCGGCCGTCCTCGAGAACCTGCAACAGGCTGTTGTAGATCTCCTGATGCGCCTTCTCGATCTCGTCGAACAGCACCACGCTGAACGGCTTGCGCCGCACCTTCTCGGTGAGCTGGCCGCCCTCCTCGTAGCCGACATATCCCGGCGGGGCACCGAACAGCCGCGACGCGGTGAACCGATCGTGGAACTCGCCCATGTCGATCTGGATGAGCGCGTCGTCGTCGCCGAACAGGAAGTTGGCCAGCGCCTTGGACAATTCGGTCTTACCGACACCGGAGGGGCCGGCGAAGATGAACGAACCCGACGGGCGCTTGGGGTCTTTCAGCCCGGCGCGGGTACGCCGGATCGCCTTTGAGACAGCGCGGACGGCGTCCTCTTGGCCGATGATCCGCTTGTGGACCTCGTCTTCCATGCGCAGCAGCCGGGTGGTCTCGGCTTCGGTGAGCTTGAACACCGGGATGCCGGTCCAGTTGCCCAGCACCTCGGCAATCTCGTTGTCGTCCACCTCGGCGACCACGTCCATGTCGCCGGATCGCCATTGCTTTTCGCGCTCAGCGCGCTGAGCGACGAGCGTCTTCTCGCGGTCGCGCAGGCTGGCCGCCTTCTCGAAGTCCTGGGCGTCGATCGCCGATTCCTTCTCGCGGCGGGCATCGGAGATCTTCTCGTCGAATTCACGCAGGTCTGGCGGTGCGGTCATGCGGCGGATCCGCATCCGCGCGCCCGCCTCGTCGATCAGGTCGATGGCCTTGTCCGGCAGGAACCGGTCGTTGATGTAGCGGTCGGCCAGGGTAGCCGCGGCGACGATCGCGCCGTCGCTGATCGACACCCGGTGGTGGGCCTCGTAGCGGTCCCGTAGGCCCTTGAGGATCTCGATGGTGTGCTCCACCGTCGGCTCCCCAACTTGCACCGGCTGGAAGCGGCGCTCCAGCGCGGCGTCCTTTTCGATGTACTTGCGGTATTCGTCGAGCGTGGTAGCACCGATCGTCTGCAGCTCGCCGCGGGCCAGCTTGGGCTTGAGGATCGACGCGGCGTCGATCGCGCCCTCAGCGGCACCCGCACCGACCAGCGTGTGCAGCTCGTCGATGAACAGGATGATGTCGCCGCGGGTGTTGATCTCCTTGAGCACCTTCTTCAGGCGTTCCTCGAAGTCACCGCGGTAGCGCGAGCCGGCGACCAGCGATCCCAGGTCCAGCGTGTAGAGCTGCTTGTCCTTCAGTGTCTCGGGAACCTCGCCATGCACAATGGCCTGCGCCAGGCCCTCGACGACGGCCGTCTTCCCCACACCGGGCTCGCCGATCAGCACCGGGTTGTTCTTGGTGCGCCGGGACAGCACCTGCATCACCCGCTCGATTTCCTTCTCGCGGCCGATGACCGGGTCCAGCTTGCCTTCCACGGCGGCGGCGGTCAGGTTACGGCCGAACTGGTCGAGAACCAATGACGTAGAAGGGGAGCCGGACTCTCCTCCCCGACCACCGGTGCCCGCTTCGGCGGCCTCCTTGCCCTGGTAGCCCGACAGCAGCTGGATCACCTGCTGGCGAACCCGGGTCAGCTCGGCGCCAAGCTTGACCAGCACCTGGGCGGCCACGCCCTCACCCTCCCGGATCAGGCCCAGCAAAATGTGCTCGGTGCCGATGTAGTTGTGGCCGAGCTGCAGCGCTTCGCGCAAGCTCAGCTCGAGAACCTTCTTGGCGCGCGGGGTGAACGGGATGTGCCCGGACGGCGCTTGCTGGCCTTGGCCGATGATCTCCTCGACCTGGCTGCGGACGCCTTCCAGTGAGATCCCCAACGACTCGAGCGACTTCGCCGCGACGCCTTCGCCTTCGTGAATCAACCCCAACAGGATGTGCTCGGTGCCGATGTAGTTGTGGTTGAGCATCCGGGCCTCTTCTTGCGCCAGGACGACCACCCTGCGGGCACGGTCGGTAAATCTTTCGAACATCGCTGCTTACCTGCTCTCCCTCACCATCGGTACAGACCTCCACCGGCCTGGGGGCCGGAACCGCGTACCTGGTGTCCACTGTAATGGTCGGCCTACCACGGTTCCTAACCTTGCGGTTTCATAAGCCGTACCCACAGAAACGAGGTAGACCACCGAATCGTTTCCCCACTTCATCGGCAACTAGTTCGCCACCAGCGAACAAACTACCGGCGCCCAGACCCTGCGGGCCCGGGCGCCGGTAGATAGTTCTATTAGGTCGCCGCGTGGAATGCGTCGATGACGTCTGCCGGGATACGGCCACGAGTCGACACATTGTGCCCGTTGCGACGAGCCCATTCCCGGATCGCGGCGCTCTGCTCGCGGTCGATCGCACCACGGCCGCGGCCCGCACCGGAACGCCCGCGACGTCGCCCGCCGACGCGACGGCCGGCCGCCACCCATTGCTTCAGATCACCGCGCAGTTTCGCGGCATTCTTGGAAGAAAGGTCAATCTCATAGGTCACCCCGTCAAGCCCGAATTCGACCGTTTCGTCGGCGGCTCCCGCACCGTCGAAATCATCGACCAAGGTGACGGTCACTTTTTTCGCCATTGGCTTACCCTCACGTTTCTTCCTTGCGGTCCTGCAGATTGGACTGACTCCCCACTCACCAATCTGCCATATGACAGCAGAATACTCAATCCAGACACATCTTGCACACTTCAGTTGGAGTAGGGCCGAACAATCGGGAACAAAACTGTCTCCCGAATTGACAGCCCGGTCAAAGACATCAACAACCGATCGATACCCATTCCGGTGCCGGTGCACGGCGGCATCGCGTACTCCAGGGCGGCCAGAAAATCCTCGTCAAGTACCATCGCCTCGTCGTCGCCGGCGGCCGCGGCGCGAGCTTGTTCAGCGAATCTTTCCCGCTGCACAACCGGGTCGTTTAATTCGGAGTATCCGGTGGCCAGTTCGACGCCGCGCAGGTAGAGGTCCCACTTCTCGGTCACTCCGGGGATACTCCGGTGCTGGCGGGTCAAAGGCGTTGTCTCGACTGGGAAATCCTTGACAAATGTGGGCGCGGTCAGGGCGTTGCCCACCGTGTGCTCCCATAGTTCCTCGACGAGTTTGCCGTGCCCGTAGCCGCGATTGTCAGGAATCTCCACTCCGAGCCGATCAGCGATGGCACCTAGCCGATCGACGGTCGTATCGGGTGTGATCTCTTCACCAAGCGCCGCCGACAGGGACGGATACATTTGTATCGACGCCCATTCTCCGTCTATGTCGTAGACACTGCCGTTGGGCAACGGCAGTTGTCTGGTCCCGATCGCCTCATCGGCTACCTCTTGAATAAGCTCCCGGGTGACGACTGCCGAATCGTCATAGGTCCCGTAGGTCTGGTAGGTCTCCAACATGGAGAATTCCGGGGAATGCGTCGAATCCGAGCCTTCGTTTCGGAACACCCGATTTAGTTCGAAGACCTTGTCGAAACCACCGACCACGCAGCGCTTGAGGAACAGTTCCGGTGCGATCCGCAGGTAGAGATCGATGTCAAGAGCATTGGAATGTGTGATGAACGGCCGGGCCGCCGCGCCGCCGGCCAGCGTCTGCAAGATAGGCGTCTCGACTTCGGAAAACCCACGCCGTTCCAGCGCGTTGCGTATCGCGCGAACGACGGCGATTCGCTGGCGGGCCACCGTCCGCGCTTGCGGGCGGACGATCAGGTCTACATAGCGCTGCCGCACCCGCGACTCTTCGCTCATTTCTTTGTGCGCGACCGGCAACGGCCGCAACGACTTGGCCGCCATCTGCCAGGAGTCGGCAAGGACGGATAGCTCGCCCCGTCGCGAGCTGATCACATTGCCGTGCACAAAGACGATGTCGCCGAGATCGACGTCGGCCTTCCATTCGTCGAGCGCTTCCTGACCCGCCTTGTCGAGGCTGATCATCACCTGCAGTTGGGTGCCGTCGCCGTCCTGGAGTGTCGCGAAGCACAGTTTTCCGGAGTTCCGCAGGAAGATCACCCGGCCGGCGACGCCGACGATGTCACCGGTCGCGGTGTCGGTCTCCAGATCGGGGTATGCGGCTCGGATCTGAGCCAGGGTGTGGGTCCGTTGGATGGCGACCGGATAAGGGTCGCGACCCTCCGCCAACAGGCGAGCGCGCTTGTCCCGGCGGATCCGGAACTGCTCGGGAAGGTCTGCGTCGCCTTCCGGGGGCTCAGGTGTCACGACGTGCCAGCTTAAATGACCTCGCGCCGGCGCCTACCGCTGGCATCGAGCCTGCGCTGAGGGCGCCGGGCCTGCGTTGGCGGGGCGAAAACTGCCCTGGGACCGGCCCTGGGCGCAGGCTCGATGATGCACGGCGTCCGGCTAGCGCGCCGTCTTCAGTCTGCCGCGCTGGGCGTCCCGGTTGCGTTCGAAGACCAGCTGCAGGCCGTGCAGGGTCAGGTGCTGGTCGTAGTGGTCGACGGTGTGCAGCTCGGGCAGCAGCAGCGGTGCGGTATGTCCGGTGGCCACGATCGCGACGTCGTCGCCGGAAAAGCCTTCCACGTCCTCGCGAACGCGGCCGACCAAGCCGTCGACCAGCCCGGCAAAGCCGAACACCGCGCCCGCCTGCATACATTCGACGGTGTTCTTGCCGACCACGGAGCGGGGGCGAGCCAGCTCGACGCGGCGTAGCGCCGCGGAACGGGCCGCCGCGGCATCCGAAGACACCTGCACCCCGGGCGCGATGGCGCCGCCAAGGAATTCGCCTTTGGCCGACACCACGTCCACGCAAATCGACGACCCGAAATCGACCACGATGGCCGCCGTGTTAAACCGGTGAAATGCGGCCAGGCAGTTCACGATCCGGTCGGCGCCCACTTCCTTCGGGTTGTCGACCAGCAGCGGGATGCCGGTGCGGACCCCTGGCTCGATCAGCACGTGTGGCACCGACGGCCAGTACTGGTCGAGCATGACCCGCACCTCGTGCAGCACCGACGGGACGGTCGACAGGGCGGAGGCGCCGGTGAGTCGCTCAGAATCCTCGCCGATCAGGCCGTCGATGGTGAGCGCCAATTCGTCGGCGGTGACTTCGGATTCGGTGCGTATCCGCCATTGCTGGACCACCTTGGCGTGCTCTTGGGATCCGGAAATCAACCCGACGACGGTGTGGGTATTACGGACGTCGATCGCCAACAGCACGGCTACCGTGCACCAATCCGGGGGTCAAGCAGCTCCGCCGCGGCTGAAATATCAAAGGGCACGAAAGCGGGATCGTGGCCCAGGTCGATCGCCTTGTTGTCGGCGTCGACGAAAACGATCCGGGGCCGGTAGGAGCGAGCCTCGGCGTCTTCCATAGTGCCGTAAGCGATCAGGATCACCAGATCGCCGGGATGAACGAGATGGGCTGCGGCGCCATTGATTCCAATAACTCCCGTGCCGCGCTCGCCGGTGATCGCGTAAGTGACCAGCCGGGCACCGTTGT
>DATMMZ010000161.1:0-3589 GCA_035569455.1 Mycobacterium sp.
AGCTGCTGCGCATCGGCCGGGAACTGGCTGACACACCAGCTTGAACCCGGCAGTCGGAAGCGCGCTTCCCACCGTAACCTCGCTGCTCACACCGCTCGTCGACGTCGACGATCGCGGGGTGTACTTCGAGGATTCGTTTACCAGCTGGCGAGCCCACATTCAGCACGGCGCCGCCGTTGCCGCAGCTTTGCGCGCACGCCTCGACCCTCGGCGGCCGCTCCATGTGGGCGTCGTGTTGCAGAACACGCCGTTCTTCTCGGCTGTGCTCGTTGCCGCGGCGCTGTCCGGAATTGTTCCGGTGGGCCTCAACCCCATTCGGCGCGGCGCCGCACTGGCCCGCGATGTGCGCCACGCGGATTGCCAACTGGTGCTGGCGGATTCCGCTTCGGCCGCGATTCTGGACGGCATCGACCACATCGACGTCGACTCTGCGCAATGGGCCTCCGAGGTGCACGCGCACCAGGATGCTCGGGTGATCGCGCGGGCGGCCGAGCCATCGGAGGTGTTCATGCTGATCTATACGTCGGGCACCAGCGGTGACCCGAAAGCGGTGATCTGCAGCCACGGCAAGGTCGCGATCGCCGGTGTCACGATGACCGAACGCTTCTCTCTCGGGCCCGACGACGTCTGCTACGTGTCGATGCCGTTGTTCCACTCGAACGCGGTGCTGGTCGGATGGTCGGTTTCACTGGCCTGCCGTGGCTCGATGGTGCTGCGACGGAAGTTCTCTGCATCCCAATTTCTTCCCGATGTCCGCCGCTACGGCGCGACATATGCGAACTACGTGGGCAAGCCACTGTCGTATGTGCTCGCCACACCGGAGCTGCCCGACGATGCGGACAATCCGCTCACGGCGGTGTACGGCAACGAGGGTGCCCCCGGCGACGTCGAGCGGTTCGCCCGCCGGTTCGGCACCGTCGTCATCGACGGGTTCGGTTCGACCGAGGGCGGGGTGGCGCTCAGCCGGACCCCGGACACCCCGCCCGGGTCCCTTGGCCTGCTGCCGGACGGCACGGAGATCGTCGACGTAGAAACAGGCGAGCCGTGCCCTCCCGGCGTGACGGGCGAGCTGGTGAACGTCGGCGGGCCCGGCCGCTTCGAGGGCTATTACAACGATCCCGAAGCCGACGCCCAACGGATGGCGGGCGGCATGTACCACAGCGGCGACCTGGCGTACCGGGACGAGGACGGCTACGCGTACTTCGCGGGTCGGCTCGGCGACTGGATGCGAGTCGATGGCGAGAACCTGGGTGCCGCGCCGATCGAGAGGGTGCTGCTGCGCCACCCCGATGTGGTGGAGGCCGCGGTATACGGGATTCCCGCGGCCGATGTCGGCGATCAGGTGATGGCGGCACTGATGCTCGCCGACGGCGCGACGTTCGACGTTGCGGCGTTCCGGGCGTTTTTGGCCGCGCAACCAGACCTCGGCCCGAAGCAGTGGCCGTCGTACGTGCGCATCAGCGTTTCGCTGCCGCGCACCGAGACGTTCAAGGTGCTCAAGCGACAACTGTCCGCACAAGGCACCGACTGCGACGACCAGGTCTGGGAGATCCCGCCCAGTCGTTGAGCCGGTGGCTTTCGGCTGCGCAACGGAAAGCCCGGATGCCTCGGGGGGACTCTCGAGGCATCCGGGCTTTCGCTCATCGGTACCAGGACTGAACCTCTGCGGCGTGCCGCTGGTGGAACGAGGACTGGTTCCACGGCATGTTCTGGTACGGGTACTGGGTCGTTTGGACCGGCGCCGGCGAGTAGTCGAACGTCGAGGTCGAGCTGGACTGTGCGTAGCTGGCGGTGGCGGTGCCCAGCGCGATCAGCGCGGGGGCGGCGGCCAAGACGGCACCGGCGGTGACTCGGCGGATCCAGGTGTTGGTGGCGGCGGTCATTTCAATTCTCCTGTCTGCGTTGATATTTGGTACTCTCTGCCGGTTTGTTCCGGCGATGTACCTACTGTGCCGCAGCGGATGCGTAATGTCTGTCGGGCGACCGGATGGCGGGCAGGATGAAATCGACGTCCCCCGATCGGGGGACAAGCCCGCGAGGGGCCGAGGCCGCGAGTTTGGGGGCGAGCCCCGCGAGTGTGAAGCCTCGGCGGCGACACGCCGCTTGGGCTCAAGGGGTGATTGCAACACTTCGCGGTGAGGAGTGTTGATGGGTGCCCATGTGTCGTTGTTGTTGGTGCAGCGCCGATTTTGGGAGTTGGTGGCGCAGGGAGTGCCGCCCTCGATTGCTGGCCCTGTTGTTGGCGTGTCGGAAAGCTGTGGTCTGCAGTGGTTCCGTCAGCGTGGCGGTGTGAATCCACAGTGGAGTGAGCCCAAGGGTCAGACGCGGCCACGGTTGTCACATGCTGAACGTGACGAGATCATGATCGGGACCTCCCATGGAGAGCCGATACGGTCCATTGCACGCAGGTTGGGTCGTGCGGCGTCGACGGTCATGCGTGAGATCGATAAGAACGGCCGCGGCCGCGGGTCGACTGGCCGCTATCGGGCGTTGTATCGGTTCGGCGCCAATCGCGGCGGGTGGGACGCCAAATCGGGGTATCGGGCAAGCCTGGCCCAGGCGCGCAGCGAGGGGCGGGCGCGTCGACCCAAGACCGGCAAGCTGGCCCGATGCGATGAGCTGCGCCAGACGGTGCAAGGGTTGTTGGTCAAGCGGTACAGCCCCGAGCAGATCGCCGGGGTGCTGGCCAAGACCTATCCCGATCGCCCGGAGATGCAGGTGTCGCACGAAACCATCTACAAGGCGCTCTACGTGCAAGGACGTGGCGAGTTGCGCCGTGAGTTGCACCGCTGTTTGCGCACCGGGCGGGCGCTGCGTAAACCCCGCGCGCGTCGAACCGACACCGAGCACCGACATATTCCAGGCATGGTCAATATCTCTGAACGGCCCGCCGAGGCGGCCGATCGCGCCGTGCCCGGGCACTGGGAGGGAGATCTGATCATCGGCAAGAGCCAGGCCTCCCAGATCGGCACCCTGGTCGAGCGCTCCACCGGATTCGTTCAGCTCTTGTATCTGCCCGAAAGTCGCAGCGCCGATGTAGTGGGCGAGGCGATGACCACGGTGATCAGGGAATTGCCCGAAACCCTGCGGCGCACCCTGACGTGGGATCAAGGCCTCGAGATGGCCGGCCACACCCAGATCAGCATCGACGCCGGCATCGACATCTACTTCTGCGACCCGCATTCACCATGGCAGCGCGGATCCAACGAAAACACCAACGGCCTGCTGCGCCAATATTTCCCGAAGGGCACAGACTTATCCGTGCACTCCGCGGAGTACTTAGCTGAAGTGGCCGCCGAACTCAACAACCGGCCCCGAAAACGCTACGACTGGGACAGCCCCGCCCAAGTCCTCGACCGGCTACTCTCAGATCCACCAGAAACCACTGTTGCAACCAAACCTTGAATTCGCCTCGGACTTTTCCGCGCTGGTGTCAGTCTCGATGCACCTCGCTGGCAGAGGCGACCGAGGAAGCTTAAGCGACCGGTGTGCGACTACTCCGCTGGGACGAGATACGGGAACAGCTGGTGCAGCCGACGAGGCCCGATCCTGGTGGGCCGAGGACGCGGAGCGATTTCATTGGGGGCCG
>DATMMZ010000162.1:0-11931 GCA_035569455.1 Mycobacterium sp.
GTAGGGTCGGCGCCGGCCGTGGGTATCCCGGCCAGCGAAGCCGCCAGAAACAGCCCACCGGCCGCCATGCTCACATGAATCCGGCGAGCGGCAACTGCCATGGTTGTCTCCGGGATTAGTTCGGCCACCCGCTCGCGTTGGTCTTGTAGTTTCCATTGAGCCTGGCGCAGAAGTCGGAGGCCGTGCCGGCGAGCAAAACGTAGTAAGTCTCGCCCGCTTTGTTGAGGAACGTCTGCGGTGGGTAGGTCCAGCCACTGTCGCACATCGAAGTCAGCGTTCCCGCCATGGGCCTGCGCCAACTCGATTTGACGCAGGCGGTCAGCGCGTCGGCGTTGGGAACCGTGCTTTTGATGATGACTAGCATCGCTCCGCCCCATTGCCCGTCGTTTCGTCGGTAGGCGCGCGCCCCAAAGCCGGCGTTGTTGGTCTGGCATGACAACGCCCGCTGCAACGTCATGAAGGGGGAGGCGAGGTCGCGGTTAGTGATAGCCGCTGCGGTCGTGATGAATTGAGCCGCGTCTGACCCGTCGACCTCTTGGACGCCTGCGTCACCCAGGCTCTTGAGTTGCTGCGACATCTGTTGTGCGGCGCCTCCGCCACCGATGACCGGTCCGCCGCCGGTGGATGCCATCGGGGGCAGCGTGACGGAGTCGGCGTCTGCCAGGGGCATTCCGGCGGCCGAGGACAGGCAACACGCTGCGATGCACGCACCGATCCGGTATGCGATAGATCCCATGGCTACCTCCCTGGCGGCATGGGCGGGGCGTTGTTCGGCGCCACCACCGCACCGATCTTGCGGAACAGTATGTCGGCCTGATTACTGTAGTTGCCCTGGCCATCGAAGGCCTCGGGAGCGTAAGTGACCGCGACGGCGACCGCAGCCTTTTGTGCCGGCAGATACGCCTCTACGGCGGCGTAGCCAGCCATCATTGGATTCTGCATCAGCCAATCGCCGGATATGACGAGCCCGAGCCCGTAGGTGTAGCCGTCGTTTTGCTCGAAGCATATCGTGGGGCAGTCCGATTGCGCGTGTGTTTTGCCGCGCAGCTCGGTCGACACCATTTTCTTGTATGAATCCGGCCAGAGCAGCTTGCCCAATCCGATACCGACGGCGGTGGCCTCCAAGTCACAGATGTTGGTCGTCTGAATGGTGCCGTGTGTGATGGTCCAGGACGGATTCCAGTACGTGGATTCTTCGTAAAATGGTGTTCCGGCAGGAATTTTCAGGAATTGGCGTCGTTCGGAGCTGAATGCGTGTAGCGCGGGTTGGGGGATGGCGGGAGTATCGGAGTTGGCGGTGGCTTTCAGGCCCAGCGGACCAAGGACCTCGTTGCGCAGCAGCGTTGGCATGTCTTGGCCGGTGGCCTTCTCAAGCGCCAAACCCAACAGCACATAATTGGTGTGCGCATAGTTCCAGTTTGTCCCCCGGGTCGTAAAGCAGTGGTCGCGAGGGTATCTGGGCAAGGATGTCTTGAGTTGTCCACTGCCGGAACTGGTTAGCATAGAACAAGTTGTCGAATGCATCGTTGCCGAGTATGTAGTCGGGGTAGCCGGACGTCATTCGTGCTAGTTGACCCAGCGTGATGCGTTCGGAGTGCGGGAAGTCCGGCAACCACTTGGACAACCTGTCGTCGAGGCTCACCCTCTTCTGGTCGACCAGCTTGAGCAGCAACGTCGACACGTAGGAAATCGCGACCGCACCGTTGCGGAAGTGCATGTCGGTGGTGGCGGGCACACCGGTTATCGAGTCGCCGACGGCCTGCGTGACGATCTCCTTCCCGTCGACGGTCACCCGAACGATCACTGCCTTGAGATGAGCCTGCGCCATGAAGTCATGCACCACCCGCATCACGGTGCCCGCCTTGGCGGGGTCGGTTGGCACGACCGCTCAAGCACTCCCGTCAGCGGAATGCGTCGCTGCCGGTGAACGCCTGACCGAGTACGAGCTGGTGCATCTCGGGTGTGCCCTCATAGGTCAGCACCGATTCCAGGTTGACCATGTGCCGGATAACCGGGTACTCCAGCGATATCCCGTTGCCGCCCAGTATCGTTCGGGCGGTTCGGCAGATCTTGATCGCCTCACGAGTGTTATTCAATTTACCGAAGCTGACTTGCTCGGGGCGCAGCCCTGCGCTGTCCTTGAGGCGGCCCAGATGCAGCGACAGCAGCTGGCCCTTGTGCAATTCGACCGCCATGTCGACGAGTTTTGCCTGGGTCAACTGGAATCCGGCGATCGGACGGCCGAACTGGGTGCGCTGCATCGCGTAATCCAGTGCGGCCTGCCAGGCGGACCGCGCCGCTCCCATCGATCCCCAGATAATTCCGTAGCGCGCCTCGGACAGGCAGGACAGCGGGCCTTTAAGGCCAATTGCCTCGGGCAGCATCGCATCGGCGGGCAGCCGCACGTCGTCGAGCACCAACTCGCTGGTGATCGACGCCCGCAGCGACAGCTTGTGGTGAATGGTGTTGGCGGTGAAGCCCGGGGTGTCGGTCGGGACGAGGAAGCCCCGAATCCCTTGGACGTCGCCGTCATCGGTGGCGGCCCACACGACCGCGACGTCGGCGACCGACCCATTCGTGATCCACATCTTGCGGCCGTTGATCACCCAATCGGAGCCATCGCGCCGCGCCCGCGTTTTCATCGCCCCGGGATCGGATCCCACGTCGGGCTCGGTCAGCCCGAAGCAGCCGAGCAGGTCACCGGCGGCCATGCCGGGCAGCCACTGCTGCTTCTGCTGCTCCGAACCGAAGTTCCAGATCGCGAACATCGCCAGCGACCCCTGCACCGAGACCATCGACCGGACACCGGAGTCGGCGGCCTCGAGTTCCACGCAGGCCAGGCCGTAATGCACGGCGGAGGCTCCGCCACATCCGTAGCCGTGTAGGTGCATGCCGAGCAGGCCAAGCGCGCCGAACTGCTTTCCGAGTTCGCGCACCACCGGGAGGTCGCCGGCCTCGAACCACTCCGCGACGTACGGGGTGACATTTTCGGCGCAGAATTTTCTGACGGTGTCGCGCACCGCGAGCTCGTCGCTGGACAGAGACGCGTCCAGGCCGAGGGGGTCGTATCGGTCAAATGCGGGCGGTGCTTGTGTGTTCATTTTCAACCTGCCTCTTAGCCGGCCATAGTGAGGCCGCCGCTGACGCTGATCACCTGTCCGGTGATGAACGACGCGGCCTCGGACGCGAAGAACAGCACCGGTGCGGCGACCTCTTCGGGCCGGGCCAGCCGGCGGAACGGGATCGCTTTGACCAGAGCTTCTTTCAGCTTCTCGGGCTGTGCGTGAAACAGTGGCGTGTCGGTGGGACCCGGGCACACGCAATTGACCGTGATCTGGTGGCGGGCCATTTCCCGGGCCAGCGACTTGGTCAACGCGATGACTCCACCCTTGGCGCCGGCGTAGATGGTTTCGCCCGCGCTGCCGACACGACCCGCGTCACTGGCCAGGTTCACGATGCGCCCACCGGCGTGCGCCTCGATCATTCCCGGCAGGAACGCACTGCAGACATACACCGGTCCCAGGTAGTTGATGGCCACCACCTTGCTCGCGAATTCCGGTGTGGCGTTGAGGAATTGGTCGGTGCGGTCCCAACCGGCCGCGTTGATAACGATATTGGGCACGCCCACTTCAGCGTGTGTCCTATCGCGCAAAGTGTCGACCTGCGCGGGGTGGGCGACGTCTACCGGCAACGCGGTGATCAGCTCGGGTTGCTCCTTGGCGGTGGCCGCTGCCGCCGCCTCGTCGACGTCTGCGGCGACCACCCGGTCGCCCTGCGCGGCGAAGGCCAGCGCTATCGCCTTGCCGATGCCCGATCCGGCGCCGGTCACGACCGCCAGTCGTGCGGATGAATAGGAATTCATTGCTGACGAATATAGTCTGCTGCATGCAATCGCGGCGTGCACCGGCGTGGCTGGCCTGGCTGGCCACAGACGTCATCGCCGTGCTCGTGTTCTGCGCTGTTGGACGCCGCAGCCACGCCGAAGGACTCAGCATCAGCGGCGTCGCGTCCACCGCATGGCCCTTTCTCACTGGAACCGTCACTGGCTGGCTGACGTCCCGCGGTTGGCGGCGCCCCACGGCTGTGGTCCCCACCGGGGTGGCCGTCTGGCTGTGCACCGTGGTGGTCGGCATGCTGTTGCGCAAAGCCACTTCGGCGGGTGTGGCAGCGAGTTTCGTCGTGGTGGCATCGTCGGTCACCGCGGCACTGCTGCTTGGTTGGCGAGCGGGCATAGGGCTCAGAGGGCTCACGCAGCGACGCCGCTCTGACGTCTGACGTTGGGTGCAGATGGTACGGAGAGGCGACGACACCTGGGATCCGGCCACCGGCGTTGGAATGACCGCGACATTCGGCGCGGCCGCCAGGGCGGTGGCCACCAAAAAAGGGCTGATCAACGATCCGTTTGCCGAGCCGCTGGTTCGCGCCGCAGGGGTGCAGTACCTCACCCAGGTAGTCCAGAACGAGGTGTACGGGGATGGCGGCGGCGACCCCGTGGTGACCGGACTCATGGATATCCTCGCGACGCACACTCGGTTCTTGGACGAATTCCTCGCCCGCGCCGGGCGAGTGGGCATTCGCCAGACGGTGATCCTGGCGTCCGGTTTGGACACTCGGCCTTATCGGCTGTGGTGGCCACCCGGGACAACGGTGTATGAGATCGATCAGCCGGAAGTCATGGATTTCAAGACTCGGGTGCTGCGCGCGCTTGGCGCCAAGCTGTCGGCTAACCGTTGCGCGATTGGCATCGATCTTCGTCAGGATTGGCTGGCGGCGCTGCGGCGGGTCGGTTTCGACGACACGCAGCCCACGGTGTGGATCGCCGAGCAACTGCTGGTCGGGTACTTACCGCCCGAAGCACAGAATCGGCTACTGGACGGTGTCACGGCGGTGAGCGCCGCCGGCAGCCGGTTCGCCGCCGATCACATGCCCACTTGGACCTCTGCGCAGCTAGAGGCGGGGCGGGCGTTTGTCGACGACTGGCGGCAACACGGCCTGGACGTCGGCCTGGCCAGCCTGACTTACCCCGGCGAATACCGAAATGTTCCCGAGTATCTAGAGGCCAAGGGCTGGGAGACGGTCGAGAGTAACGTCGCTGATTTGTTCGCCGCCACCGGCGTGGGCAGGCTCTGGCGCGGCGGCGCTGTTGACGCGGTGAACATCCCGCGTTACGTCACCGCGACCCGGGTTTAACTCCGGCTGGAATGCGTGGGCGTGAGGCGCGTTAGAAAATTAGGTGATGTCCCGATCCCAGCTGCAGTTTGTACCGGCCGCCTTGGAAGACGCGCTGGCTCAGCCACTGCTGGAGGAGTTAGCGGTCGAGTACGCGCATCGCTACGGCAGCACCCCCCCAACGGTGCTGGCGTGGTTGAAGGACAACCCGGACGACGAATTCGCTCCGCCCGACGGCGGCATGCTGATCGGGTTGTTGGATGGCCAGCCTGTTACCGGCGGTGGGTTTCGGCGATTTGACGCTGAGACCGCCGAACTCAAGAGAGTCTGGACGGACAGTGCTCATCGCCGCCGCGGATTCGCGATGACGCTGTTGGCCGCGTTGGAGGCCGAGATCGCAGCGCGCGGCTACCGGAAGGTCTACCTGATGACCGGCGATCGCCAGCCCGAGGCCGAGGAGCTGTATCAGGCTGTCGGATACACCCGGCTGCCCGGGCCGCTGCCCAGCGTGGGTCCGGTTTTTCCGATCGCGTTCGAGAAGTGGCTCGCATGACCGGTCACTTGCATCTGGCCGTCGCGCTGGACGGGTACGGCTGGCACCCGCAGTCATGGCGGGCCACGCCGGCATCCGAGCCGGACGTCCCGTCTGTGCTCAGTGGCCGCTACTGGGCCGAGCTTGCGGGCACCGCCGAGCGCGGCCTGCTCGACTTCCTCACCATCGACGACACCCTGATGCCGCAACCCGGCCGCCGCGAGCGGATCGATCCGCGACGGTTGGCCGGTCGCGCCGACGCCGTGCTGGTCGCGGCCCGTATCGCGCCTTCGACACGGCACATCGGGCTGATTCCGGTGGCCACCGTCACCCACACCGAGCCCTTTCACACCTCTAAAGCCATTGCCACCCTTGACTATGTTTCGCACGGCCGGGCGGGCTGGCAGGCACGGGTCAGCGTGACGGCGCACGAAGCAGCCCTATTCGGCCGCCGGGATGGTTCTCAAGACAACTTGTTTGACGAGGCCCGAGACTACGTCGAAGTGGTACGCAGGTTGTGGGACAGCTGGGAGGACGACGCGGTGATCCGCGACGTGACCACCGGGCGCTACGTCGACAGGGACAAACTGCACTACGTCGACTTCACCGGAAAGTACTTCTCGGTCAAGGGACCGTCGATCACCCCGCGGCCGCCACAGGGCCAGCCGGTGGTGGCCGCGCTGGCGCACGCCGGCCCGGTCTATGAATTCGCCGCGGCCAGCGCCGATGTCGTGTTCATCACGCCCACCGACGACGCTGCAGTGCGCAGCATCCTCGATGAGGTACGCGCGGCCGGTGGTCGTGAGCTGAAAGTGTTTGCCGACGTGGTGGTTTCGTTCAACGGCGAGGCCGACTTCCGATCCGACGCGCTGGTATTCGCCGGCAGCGCAAGAGAGTTGGCGGATATGCTGCTTGGCTGGCAGCGCCTTGGCATCGACGGCGCACGCCTGCGCCCGGCCGTCAACGCCACCGATCTGCGGGCGATCGTCGACGAGGTGGTGCCGCTGCTGCAGCGGGCCGGGCAATTCCGCACCGGCTATCGGGACGGCGAGTCGCTGCGGGCACGGCTCGGTCTGCCGGTGGCACCCAACCGTTATGCGGCGGTGAATCAATGACCGGGGTGCCGCTGTCCATCCTGGACTTGGTGCCGATCAGCGGCGGAAGTGATCCGGCGACGGCCTTGCGCAACACCATCGAGCTGGCCCAGCACGCCGAACAGTGGGGTTACCGGCGTTTCTGGATCGCCGAGCATCACTTCGTCGCCGTGGCAAGCGCGTCACCGGCCGTGCTGATCGGACAGATCGCGGCGGCTACCAACAGGATTCGGGTGGGTTCGGCCGCCGTCCAGCTGAGTCACACCACCGCCGCCGCGGTGGTTGAGAGTTTCGGCATGCTCGATGCCTTTCACCCCGGCCGCATCGATCTCGGCCTGGGCCGATCCGCACAACGGCGCATCACGAAGCCGAAAGCGCCCCGACCCCCAAGGCCGGAACCGCCGCGCGAATGGCGCGAAATCGACGGCGTGGTGGTCCCGCCGCCATTCGATCTGCGCGGGTTACTGGGCAGCGGCCGGGTAAAGGCGACCATGTCGATCCTTCAGCAGCCGGAAGCCGTCGCGCCCGACTTCGCCGAGCAGCTCTGCGACATCATCGCCATGCTGGCCGGCACCTATCAGGTCGACGGCTTCGACCTACATGCGGTGCCCGGTGAAGGCGCCGCCTTGACGCCGTGGATCTTCGGCAGCAGCAAGGGGCAGAGTGCCAAGGTGGCGGGAGCCCTGGGACTGCCGTTTGTCGCCAGTTATCACATCACGCCGTCGACCGCACTGGAAGCTATCGATGCCTACCGAGACGCCTTCGTCCCGTCGGCTACGCTGCCGCGGCCCTATGTCGTGGTGTCGGCCGACATCGTGGTCGCCGATGACACGGCGACCGCTCGACACCTGGCGTCCAGCTACGGCCAATGGGTGTATTCGATCCGGGCCGGCGACGGCGCCATCCCCTATCCCGACCCCGACGATTGCCCGGCGCTGACCGACGAGCAGCTGGCGGTGGTAGAGGACCGGATAGCAACGCAATTCGTCGGCAACCCGGATGAGGTCGCCGAGCGGTTGGAGACGTTGCAGCGCGCTACCCGCGCCGACGAACTTGTCATCACCTCGGTGACCTATCGGCACGAGGACCGGTTGCGCTCACACGAGCTGATCGCCAAACGATGGGGGCTGGAAGGGTGCGCCGGATGAACATCCGAGAGGGCAAGCACCGCAAGCCGATTCACCTGGCGGCCCACTTCCCGGGTGTCAACAACACGACCGTGTGGACCGATCCTTGCTCGGGCAGCCAGATCGAATTCGACTCGTTCGTCCACCTCGCCCGCACGGCCGAGCGCGGATTGTTCGACTTCTTCTTTCTGGCCGAGGGACTGCGGCTGCGTGAGCATCGCGGCCGGATCCACGACCTGGACGTGGTGGGCCGGCCGGACACCTTCACCGTGCTGGCGGCCCTGGCCGGCGTCACCGAGCGGATCGGGCTGACCGGGACGATCAACACCACCTTCAACGAACCATTTGAAGTGGCAAGGCAATTCGCGACGCTTGATCATCTGTCCGGTGGCCGTGCCGGCTGGAACATGGTCACCTCGTCGGACGCTTTCACCGGCGCCAACTTCCGGCGCGGAGGCTTCCTCGACCATGCCGACCGGTACCTGCGGGCCGACGAGTTCCTCACTGTCGCCCGTCAATTCTGGGATAGCTGGGAAGCCGAGGCCGTGCTGGCCGACGCGGAAGCGGGGGTCTACGTCGATCCGGACCGGATCCGCAGCATCCAACACTCGGGTCCGCAGTTCGGCGTGCGTGGGTTCGCGACACTGCCCGCGGGGCCGCAGGGCCATCCGGTGCTGTTGCAGGCCGGCGACTCCGCCGAGGGCCGCGCGTTCGGCGCACGCCACGCCGATGCCCTGTTCACCCTGCACTCGTCGCTGGAAGACGGGCAGCGCTACTATGCCGACGTCAAGGGACAGGCTCAGTCCTATGGTCGAGACCCTGACCAGCTCAAGGTTTTTCCGGCCGCGACGTTCGTCATCGGTGACACTTTTGGCGAGGCGGAGGACAAGGCGCGGCACATCCGGTATCAGCAGGTGAGCGGTGCGACGGCGATCGCGATGCTCGAGCAGGTGTGGGGTCGCGACCTGTCGGACCACGACGCTGACGGCCCGCTACCCGACACCGATCCGGCCGGCGACACCGGCATCACCCAGGGCCGGGTACGGCACGGCGATCCGGCCGAGGTGGCCCGCCGCTGGCGCGAACGCGCCGAAGCGGAGCGGCTGTCCATCCGCGAACTGGTCATCGCGGTCACCAGTCGGCAGCAGTTCGTCGGAACCGCGGCGCAGATCGCCGAGGAGATCGATCGGTACGTCCAGGCGGACGCGTGCGACGGGTTCATCTTGGTGCCGCACCTGACACCGCACGGCTTGGACGAATTCGTCGATACGGTGGTGCCACTGTTGCAGGAGCGCGGCGCGTTCCGCACCGGGTATGCGGGCACGACGTTGCGGGATCACCTGGGGTTGGCTACTTGTGGTACGCGTCGTCGTGGATGACCTCGACGAAATCCATCTGTTCGCCTTCGGGTGTCACGCGCGGACACTCGAATGATTGTCCGCTCGCCATCGGTGAGGAAGCCGGTCCGGAAGTAGGTGCGCAACGGCGGCTTGCGTGCGGCAACCTGCTCAAGCAACGGCCGCACTTTGTCGTGTCCGCGGCATACCCCGGTTTCGGTACCCATCGTTAGCGGCTCCGCCGGGCTCTCCAAAACGAGGTCGGGAGCATAAAGCACAAGCAGTGTGCCTACACATCGTCGTTGCTGAGCGCCTCGTCCCAGGCGTGGCAAATGCGTTCGGCGGCCTGCTGGAGATTCTCTTTACCTGTCATGACCCTCCGCTATGGTCATCGGGCCAGCGAGACGGCCGCGTCCGTGGCCTCGCGGATCGGGCCGCGCCACACGTCGCCGTGGCCGGGCAGCAGTATCTCGGTTTCCAGCAGAGCCAGCGCGGCCAGGCTGCGGACACAGTCCGGCTGACTATGGCTGAACACCTCCGGCAGCAGCTGCGGCCCGCGGTGACGCAGCAGCGGATGGCCGGTGATCAGCGCGTCACCGCTGACCAGTACGCCATCGACAAGATACGAGCAATGCCCGCTGGTGTGCCCGGGGGTGAAAATGGCCATCGGGTAACCCGGCAGCTCTGCGGCCCTCTCGGCGGTCAACGGCTGGGTGGTCGGGATGCCCTCGCGGATCAAGCCGCCGTTGCGAACCAGATGAGCGCCCCACACCGCCCAGCGGGGCCGCCAGATGCGCAGCGCGACATCGAGAACCGATGCCTGCTCCAGGTACTCCCGCTTGGCGTGGCCCACCTCTTCGGCGTGGCAGTACACCGGAGTGCCGTACTCGTTGGCGAACCAGATTGCCGAACCCAAGTGGTCGATGTGCGCGTGCGTCAGCAGGATGGCGTGCACGTCGCCGGCGTCGTAGCCGAGCTTGCGCAGCGAGGCCAGCACATCTTGACGGTCGCCGGGATAACCGGCATCAATCAACATCACGCCGGTGTCGTCGGTGACCAGCACCCAGTTGACCGCACTGCCCCGGGCGAAATGCATGATCTCGGTGACCTGAAAAAGAGTCAGCGCCGTTGCCATCCGTTTCTCCTACGTCAAGCCGCTGCCGGTTGGCAAGGCTGGATTCGGTTGTGGAGGTCGGTGTGCAGGTGGTGGAAGACCACACGGGCGGCCGACGCGACCTTCTCGGCCAGCTTGCGCCCGACCTCAGCTAGCGCAACAAACGTGTGCGTGCGCTTGTGTACATCGGCGCGGACAACAGTGACCTGCCTGCTGCTCACAGATGTACCCATGGACGAAATTATGTCGCGAACGCGTCCGCGACATGCCGTCGCCGCTCACCGTTACTCGGCAGCTTTGGCCGCGATCACTGGCGGGGGGTGAGCGAGGCGCCAAATGTGGCGTGGGCGATCGATTTCCAATATGAGTTATGGGTGTGCCTGGGGAGTTACCAGGAACTTCTCCCCGGTCGCTCGTTTGACGTAGGCGTGGAACGCATCGGGCCTGAGCATGCCGGCGAGTGAAACCTCCCGGGTGTAGGTACTGGCGAACGTCGAGGTCAGCTCCGCGGCCACCCGGGCCCGGAGCCTGCCAAAGGCCTCGGCCCCGATGCTCTGCAGGAACGGCGTCAGCAGCCACCCTCCAACACCCCACGCCATGCCGAAGTCCCTCGTGAGCGTCGTCGGACGCGTGTCGAGTCCGCCGTAGATGTACACCTGCTTGTGCACGGTCGACCCATAGCGCGAGTACTCCTGCGCAGTCGCGTTGGCCGCTTCCTCCATGCCACTGAGGATCTGACTGGCGAGCGTGCCCCCGCCCGTGGCGTCGAACGCAAGCGTCGCGGACGTCGCTTTGAGAGCCTCGACGAGGTCTGCCGAGAACGACCGTGATGCCGAGTTGCAGACGTGGACCGCGCCTAGCGACCTCAGCAGCTCCTCTTGGTCAGGCTTGCGGACGATGTTGACAAGCGGCACCCCGTCCCTGATGCAGAGCTTGACGAGCATCTGGCCGAGGTTGGACGCCGCAGCCGTGTGCACGAGGGCTGAATGGCCTTCGCGGCGCATGGTTTCCAGCATCCCGAGAGCTGTCAAAGGATTGACAAACGACGACGCTCCATCTTTCGCCGTCGTCCCGTCGGGCAAGACAAGACATGTGGAAGCATCAACCGCTCGGTACTGGGAATACATTGCACCGCCAGCCATCCCCACTGTTTTCCCGACGAGGGCCTGGGCCGCTGGGGACGACCCGGCAGCCACGACGGTGCCCGCGCCCTCATTACCTACCGGAAGCGGTTTATCGACTCGCGCCGAAAGCCCTCCCAGTGCCCCCGAGGCCAACAATGCGGTGACGCTTGGGCGCTCCGGCGTGCCCGCCACCGTCGCGGTAGACATGTCAGCGCCGGCGATGAGAACACCCAAGTCTGACGGGTTGATCGGCGAGGCTTCCACGCGTACCAACACCTCATTAGCGGCGGGGGATGGAACTGGTACGTCGTGCAGTGAGAGCTCGAGCGTGCCCTGCGACGTCACCAACGAACGCAGTTCCAGCGCATTGTCAGGCAAATCTGCAGTCATCGGGGTGCCTCGTTCCTGTTGTGGATGTGTCTTTGACCATATGA
>DATMMZ010000163.1:0-4690 GCA_035569455.1 Mycobacterium sp.
TGTGGTGGCGCGGCTGCTGCGCGCGAGCACCGGCGTGGCTGATCTCGACGGCGAAGCCTCCCGGACCCGGGTGCGGGAGCAAGTCCCGGATGCCGACCCGCAGGATCTGCTGCTGTTTGATGATCTGATCGGCATCGCCGATCCCGGCGTGTCGCTGCCCGCGATCGACCCGGACGCGCGGCGGCGCCGGTTGAGCGCGCTGATCAATACCGCGTCGCTGGCACGTAGCACACCGGCGCTGTTCATCATCGAGGATGCGCAGTGGATCGATGCGGTCAGCGAGTCGATGTTGGCCGACTTTCTCAGGGTGATCCCGCAGACCAAGTCGATGGTGCTGATCACCGCCCGCCCCGAGTACGAGGGCGCGTTGACGCGGGTGCCCGGCGCCCAGACGATAGCGCTTGCCGCACTGGGTGATTCGGACACCGCGACGCTGATCGGTGAGCTGCTGGGTGCGGATCCCTCGGTCCGCGAGCTGGCGTGGATCATCGCCGAGCGGGCCGCGGGGAATCCGTTTTTCGCCGAGGAGTTGGTGCGCGAGTTGGTGCAGCGCGGCGTGCTACAGGGCCAGCGCGGTGGCTATGTCTGTCGCGCGGATGTCGACGAGCTGAGCGTGCCGGCCACGGTGCAGGCGGCCATCGCGGCGCGCATCGACCGCCTGGACACCCCGACCAAGCGGACGGTGAACGCGGCGTCGGTGATCGGAGCCCGCTTCGGGGCCGAGCTGCTCGCCGCGCTGGGGATCGATCCGGTGTTCGACGAGTTGCTCAGTGTCGAGTTGATCGATCAGGTGCGGTTCACCCCGAGCGCCGAGTACGCCTTCCACCACCCGCTGATTCGCGCGGTGGTCTATGAATCACAGCTCAAGTCGGATCGCGTCGAGCTCCACCGGCGCGTCGCGGCCGCCATCGAATCACGGGACCCGGCATCGGCCGAGGAGAACGCAGCCCTGATCGCCGAACATCTCGAGGCCGCCGGTGATGCGCACGCCGCCTACGGCTGGCACATGCGCGCGGCAACCTGGTCGACCAACCGTGACATCGCCGCGGCCCGACTCAGTTGGGAACGTGCCGGTCAGCTCGCCGACAGGCTGCACGCCGACGACCCACAACGGATGGCGATGCGTATCGCGCCCCGCATTGGGCTGTGCGGCACCGTGTGGCTGGCCGGTGGCGGCGTTGCCGACACCGGCTTCGAGGAACTACGAGAGATGTGCGTGGCCAGCGGTGACAAAGCATCGCTCGCAATGGGCATGGCCGGACAAGTCATGGCACTCGCCGGTCACAATCGCCTTCGCGAAGCGTCCCGACTCGCCTCGGAGTTGATCGCGCTGGTCGAGGAGATCGGGGATCCCGCACTATCACTCGGCCTGCTGCCGGCCGTCATCTACGCCAAGTCCGAGGTCGGCGAAGTGAGCGAGGCCTTGCGCTTGGCGCAATGCGTCATCGACCTGGCCAACGGCGATCCCACCAAGGGCAAGCTGCTCACGGGATCACCGCTGACAATGGCGACCCAAATGCGCGGCTTCGCCAGACTGTGTCTGGGCATCAACGGATGGAGATCCGATGCCAACGCGGCCATCACGCTGGCCGCTCCGGTCGACCCAACAAGCCACGTAATGGCAATCATGTACAAATACATTCTCGCGATCCCGGTCGGCGCGTTATCTGCTGATTCGACCGCCCTGCAGGAGACCGACAATGCACTGCGGATCGCTGAGCAAGCCAGCGATGAACTCACACTGCGTCTCGCTCAACTCACTCGGGGCCTAGTCCTAGTCCACCAGGCCGGTTCACATCGAGAGGAGGGCTTCAACCTCCTCAGTCAGGCCCGCGACGCTGCCCTCAAGGCAGGATTCACCATGAACGCGCTGGCGATTGTCGACCCTGAGATCGCAAGGGAGAAGGCCCGAAACGGCGATCTCGACGGTGCCATCGAGCTGTCCCGAGCGGCCATTGACGACATGTTCGACAGGGGTGCGATGTTCTTACGGGGGGTCGCTACTACGGTCCTGGTGGAATCTTTGCTTCATCGTGGCGCCGACGGCGACCTGCTAGAAGCGCAAGCTGTCATCGACCGGCTGGCGGCCGTACCCAGCGACCCGCGTTTCGTACTGCACGAACTCCCCCTGCTGCGGCTGCGGGCACTGCTGGCCCGCGCCCGTGGAGACCAGGCCGCGTACTGCGACTTCCGAGATCGGTATCGGGAGATGGCGACATCGCTGGGCTTCGAGGGGCACATGCAGTTGGCCACGGCGATGCCACCAATCTGAAGCCAACAGCCGTTCGTGGACTGTCGCACGGCCTATTCTTTGAGAGCCATTTGCAAATGCTGGGGGCCGGATAGGCGGAGGGTCGGATGACGGCCATAGCGGCATGCCGGACGTGTGGCACCGAGCCTCGAGAGAACGCCCGGTTTTGTCACGGCTGCGGCTCACCAGTCGAAGACGGTGAGACCCGGGCGGAGTACAAGCAGGTCACGGTTCTCTTCGCCGACGTGGTCCGCTCGATAAACATCGCCGCGGCGGTGGGGGCGGAGCGGTTGCGCGAGATCATGGCCGACCTCGCTGACCGCTGTGCCGCAGTTGTAGAGCGCTACGGCGGCACGGTGGACAAGTTCACCGGCGACGGGATCATGGCAGTGTTCGGCGCGCCGGTGGCGTTGGAGGACCACGCGAGCCGCGCTTGTCTTGCGGCGCTGGGCGTCCAGGAGGAGACCGCCCGGTTGGCCGCTGAGGTCAAAAACCGCGACGGTATCGATCTACGGTTGCGTATTGGTCTCAGTTCCGGTCAGGTGATCGCCGGTGAAATCGGTTCAGGACCGTTCGGTTACACCGCCGTGGGTGAGCAGGTCGGTATGGCCAAGCGGATGGAATCGATCGCTCCGCCGGGTGGAGTAATGCTCAGTGCCTCCACCGCACGGCTGGTCGAGGGCGCGGCGGCTCTCGGTGAAGTTGAGCGTGTCTGCATCAAAGGGACCGATCAACCGGTCTGCACCCAGCGGCTGCTGGGCGTGCCGGAGGGGCGTCACGCTGTCGGGCGTGCTGAGTCGAACCTGGTTGGTCGGCGCTGGGAGCTGTCGGCCGTTGAAGGCTTGCTGGAACGCGCCATTGATGGCCATGGCGCGGTGGTCGGCGTCGTCGGCTCACCTGGCATTGGCAAGAGCCGTCTCGTACGTGAAGTCTCTGAGGTGGCGGCTGCTCGTAATGTCGAGGTGTTCACCGCTTTCTGCGAGTCGCACACCAGCCAGGTTCCCTTCTATGTCGTGGCACGGCTGCTGCGCGCGGCTACCCACGTCGACGGTCTTGACCCGCATGCGGCCCGAACGCGCATACGGCCCCAGGCTCTCGACGCGAAGCCTGAGGACTTGGTGCTCTTCGATGACCTGCTGGGGATCGCGGACCCTGAGGCGGCACTGCCTCGGATCGATCCTGCTGCCCGGCGGCGCCGGCTGACCACCCTGGTGAACGCCGCGTCGCTGGCCCGCGGGACCCCGACGGTCTATGTGATTGAGGATGTGCACTGGATCGATGAGGTCAGCGAATCGATGCTGGCCGAGTTCGTCACGGTGATGCCGCGGACTCCCTCGCTGGTGCTGGTCACCTACCGCCCCGAATATCGGGGCGCACTGACCCGAGTGGCCGGTGCACAAACCATCGCCCTGGCGCCGCTGAGCGATCCCGAGACGGCAGCACTAGTCTTGCAACTGCTCGGGCCGGACCCCTCGGTTGGTGCACTAGGCCAGAAGATCGCCGCTAGAGCCGCGGGTAACCCGTTCTTCGCCGAGGAGATCGTGCGCGAACTGGCCGCATCTGGTGCGCTGCGCGGCGAACGCGGCGCATACACGTCCACGGCGGAGATCGCGGAGGTGAGCGTGCCTGCCACGTTGCAGGCGACGATCGCCGCCCGCATCGACCGGCTCGACCCAAAAGCCAAGCGCACGCTGAGCACCGCCGCGGTGGTCGGCTCGCGGTTCAGCCTGGACCTGCTGACTGTGCTGGCGGCCGAACCGGTCGTCGCTGACTTAGTGGCGGCCCAGCTTATCGATCAGGTCGGCTTCACCCGGCAACCCGAGTATGTGTTCCACCATCCGCTGATCCGTATGGTGGCGTACGAATCACAGCTCAAATCCGAACGCACCCAACTGCACCGACGGGTGGCCGCCGCAATCGAAGCGGGTGCTCCGGCCTCGGCTGACGAAAATGCCGCCTTGATCGCAGAGCACCTGGACTCCGCCGGGGACCTGCACGCCGCCTACCGCTGGCACATGCGCGCCGCCACCTGGGCAACGAACCGCGACATCGCGGCGGCGCGACGCAGCTGGGAGCGCGCCCAAAAGATCGCCGACGCCCTACCGGCCGAGGACCCAGACCGGGCAGCCATGCGCATCGTCCCGCGCACCATGTTGTGCGGGATCGGCTGGCGAGTCCATGTGAATGTGGCCGGTGCCCGCTTTGATGAATTACGGGAGTTGTGCACCGCCGCCGGGGACAAGGCGTCGCTGGCGATCGCCATGGCGGCGCTGGTGATGGAAACTGTGTTTCAGGACCGGTTACGCGAGGCGTCCCAGCTGGCATCGGAGGCCATGGCCCTCATCGAATCGATCGGCGATCCGACCTTGACGGTGGGACTGTCCTTCGCCCCAATCCACGCCAAGGCTCACAGCAGCGAGTGGTGTGACGTGTTGCGGT
>DATMMZ010000164.1:0-13721 GCA_035569455.1 Mycobacterium sp.
TGGCCAAGACCATCGAGATGGTCGAGAAGTTCCTGTGCCGTGACGGCGTGACCGCGCAGCAACGGGAAGCCCTGCTCGCGCTGTACGACTCGCTCATTGAGGCCAAGAATCGCTCGTAATACACGAGGGCCGCGCGGGGCCGAGAGACACTGACACGACCCTAATATTGACGGTGGCGGAATTTGTACGATATTGACGTTGACGGAATTTATTACGCGGCCCGAACGCCCATTAGTGAACCGGCGTGAGGGCTTTCGGTGACCGTTTCCTGTAAGCGCCCTTGGCGAAATCTGTAGCTCTCCTGTGAATTGAGCCGATTCAGCGGTAGCGACGCGCAACCAGGCGTACGCCGAGGAGGCCGGGCAACCGATTGAAAAGCCCCGCTTGTGATAATCGAGATAGTTTGCTGGTGGGAGGTCAACAATGTCGTATTTGATCGCAGCGCCGGACATGTTGACGGCATCGGCGTCAGAGGTGGCGGGCATCGGCTCGTCGCTTAGCGAGGCCAACGCGGCGGCGGCAGCCCCGACCACCGGGGTGCTGGCCGCCGCTGAGGATGAGGTGTCGGCGGCCATCGCGTCGCTGTTCTCCGCCCACGGCAAGGTGTTTCAGGCGCTGAGCGCCCAGGCGGCGGCGTTTCATTCCCAGTTCGTGCAGGCCCTGAACGGGGCGGAGGGTGCATATGCGGCCGCGGAGGCGGCCAATGCCTCGCCGCTGCAGGCGGCGTTTTCGCCGGTGAAGGACCTGACTGGGCGCCCGCTGATCGGCAACGGCGCCAACGGGGCTCCGGGGACCGGCCAAGACGGCGCGCCCGGCGGGTGGCTGTTGGGCAACGGCGGGGCCGGCGGCTCGGGCGCGCCCGGCACCGGCCAGGCCGGCGGTAATGGCGGCGCTACTGGGCTGCTGGGCTACGGCGGGGCCGGCGGCGCCGGCGGCTCGGGCACAGCGACCGTGCCCGGCGGGGCAGGCGGCGCCGGCGGTAAGTCCAGCGACCCGCTGTTGGGCTACGGCGGGGCCGGCGGCGCGGGTGGGTTCAACGCGGCCGGGGCCGGCGGGGCCGGCGGACCTGGCGGCAACGGCGGCGGCGGCGGCCACGGCGGGGCCGGCGGGGCCGGCGGAAACGGCCTCACCACCGGGGGGGCCGGCGGCGCCGGCGGGACCGGCGGGCTGTTTAGCGGGCTGTTCGGTGCGGGCGGTGGGGACGGCGGGGCCGGCGGCGCCGGCGGAACCGCCGGGGGTGCCGGCGGCCACGGCGGCAACGCCGGCCTGCTCGCCGGCAATGGCGGCGGCGGCGGGACCGGCGGGGCCAGCACCGGCGGCACCGGCGGAGCCGGCGGGAGCGGCGGCACCGCCGGCCTGCTGCAAGGCGCCGGTGGGGTCGGCGGGGACGGCGGGTTCGGGGTGGCCGCCGGCGGGAAGGGCGGGACCGGCGGCAATGCGGTACTAATCGCCAACGGCGGCGGTGCCGGCGGAGCCGGCGGAGGCAGCTCAATGGGCACCGGCGGGGCCGGCGGGACCGGCGGCAATGCCGGCCTGCTTTGGGGGCCCGGCGGGGCCGGCGGGGACGGCGGATTCAGCGACAGCACGGGCGGCGGGGACGGCGGGGCCGGCGGCCAGGCCGGCCTACTCCTCGTGGGCACCGGCGGTGCAGGCGGCGCCGGCGGAAACGGCTCAACGACCGGTGGCAACGGCGGCCACGGCGGCAACGACGTACTGCTCGGCGACGGCGGCAACGGTGGCAACGCGGGGCTTGGCGCGACCCCGGGCACCCCCGGCACCGGTGGCACAGGCGGGCTGCTGTTCGGCCAGGACGGGATGAACGGGTTGACGTAGACGCGGCGTCGATGGGGGTGGCGCCGATTACCGATCGGTGATGATGACCGGGCAGTGCCCCTTGACTCCTATATATCGACGGCAAGGGTTATTTGTCCGTCTGTGGCGATTTGGTGGCGATTGGGAAGCGGGCCAGCTTGCCGAGTTCCGGCGCGTCCGAAACGAACCCCACCAAACGGTCGAACTCGTCCCGGTCCAACACGATGTACGAACGGGACTGGCGCAAGACCACGCCGCCGTCGCGCCGCTGCGCGATCGTGGGCGTGCGACATCTGTTGGACCCGACGATCGCGTCAGGCATTGGCGGCTCCTAAAAGCAGGCTGGCTATCTCGCAAGCCGTCGCACTGGTCATCGGCAACACGACATGCTGCGTTGTGGCCGTCGAACTTCGATCGAAGGTCGGCTTAAGAGGCGCGCCCTCAGACCAAGCCCGTCGCATCAAATACCCAGCTCACATCCCCGTTTGCAAGGTTCTCGAAGTGATTAGGAGGCGCGAAGCAGACGAGACTATTCATGTCCCAATAGTCTTTCCAGACCGTAATCTTGCCGTCGACGATTTTGTGGACGGTGACGAATCGGAGCGTGCCCCGCTCGCCCGTCCGGAACGTCCATATATCGGAATGTTCGTACATCGCGTCCGGGCCGTTGCACACCAGCAGGCCCTCGTGGTTCTCATAGCCGGCCAGCGGCTCGAGCCCAATCTTGAGTCGCTTCACGATGTCCTCGGGCCCGCGCGCCGCCGCCGCAGGGATCGGCATGTCGACGTAAAGACAGTCCGCGGACAAGAACGTCTTTACCGCATCCCAATCCCGCCGCGAAAGTGCCTGCCACAGCCCGAATACCACCTCTCGGGCCACGGTCGTGGAGTCGTCTGTCACAGCCGCCAATAACACTCGTTGACCCCTCGGATGTCAACGAGCCGTTCGGGGCATACTCACCTGCGTGACTGCGCTACAGCGCTACATCGCCGAGGAGATCGCCAGCGACCACGTCGACGGCCTGCTGACCAGACGCGAAGCCATGAGACGGCTGACTCTGCTCGGTATGGGTGCCGCGGCCGCCTCCGCGCTCATCGCGGCCTGCGCAAAGCAGGAAGAACCGACCCAAGCACCCACCGCGCCGGCACCCAGCTCCGGCCCCACCACCTCTTCGCTACCGCCCGGAATGGCCAACGTGCGGCCGACAACGCCGATCACCTGGCGCGGGCCTCAGTGCGAACTCCAGGCGGCGTGGGCCCAAGCGCCCGATTCCAAAGGCGCCGTGCTGGTCATCCACGAGAACAAGGGACTGACGGACTGGGTGCGGTCGGTCGCCGGGCGCCTGGCGGGGGCCGGGTATTCGGCGCTGGCCGTCGACCTGTTGTCCGAAGAAGGTGGCACCGACACCTTCCAGGATCCGGCCCAGGCCACCGCCACCTTGGTCAAGACCGCGCCGGAACGGTTCACGCGCGACCTGGATTCGAGCGTCGCGGAACTGAAGCTGCGTGCTCGAGGTCAAAAAGTCGGCGTGGTCGGCTTCTGCTTCGGCGGTGGGCTGGTCTGGCAATTGCTGGCCGCCGGCGCGCTGGGGGTGGCGGCCGCGGTCCCGTTCTACGGGCCGTTGCCCGACAACCCCGACTTCACCGGATCCAAGGCCGCGGTGCTGGGTATCTACGGCGCCCTGGACACTCGGGTCACCGGGTCCGAGCCCGCGGCCAAGGCGGCCCTCGATCGGGCCGGGCTGGTGAACGACCTGGTTGTCGAACCCAATGCTGACCATGCGTTTTTCAACGACACCGGCCCCCGCTACAACGCCGTCGCGGCGGCCGATGCGTGGCAGCGACTGCTGGACTGGTTCGGCCGCTACCTCGGCGCGCAATAGCACACTGGCCACATTCGTCACGTCAGTCATCCGCCTTGTCGCTCGGAGGCGGACAAAAAGTCGATCCTCTCGACGCTGAGGCACGTGTGGCGGATGTGACAAGTCGTGGAAAGGATTAGTCGCTCACGGTGCAACCATCGATCGCGCCGGTCCCAGTGTCACCGGCAGCGTCGACCACCCGCGCAGCACCCGCGTCTCCCGCCTGCTTCCCGTACCCGCGGCCCGCACCTCGGGGAAGCGGTCGAAGAACGTTCGCAGCCCCACTTCGCCCTCGGCGCGGGCGAGGGCGGCCCCGAGGCAGAAGTGCCGGCCACCGGAGAACGCCAGATGCTTGCCGGCATTAGAGCGTTCGATGTCGAAGCGGTGCGGATCGGGGAATACCTCGGGATCCCGGTTAGCGGCGGCCAAATAGACCACCACCAACTCGCCGCGTTTGATCGGCCTGCCCGCCAGCTCGACGTCATTGAGGGCCAGCCGCGCGGTGAGCTGCACCGGCGAATCCAGCCGCAGGATCTCCTCAACGGCGTTGGGCCACAACTCAGGACGTTGGCGCAGCGTTTCCAGGTGCTCGGGCATGTCGAGCAACATGCGAATCCCGTTGCCCAACAGGTTCACCGTGGTTTCGAACCCGGCGGCCAGCACCAGCCCGGCGAGCGCCTGAAGTTCGTCTTTGTCGAGATGCGTTTCGGCAGAGCCGCTTTCGGCTGTCTGGATCAACTGACTCATCAAATCGCCACCCGGATTACGCCGCAGGTGCTCCAGGTGGTCTGCCAGCCAGAAGCTGAATCCAGCGAGCCCATCCTGCACGCGCCGATACTGCCGCCACGGCACTCCGAAGTCCAGACTCGGCGCGGCCAGCTCACCGAACTCCAGGACGTGCCGCCGGTCCTGCTCGGGCACGCCCAAGATGTCGCTGATGATCGCGACCGGAAGTTGCGAGCAGTACCGTTCCACCATGTCGACGACACCGGAGCCACCGGACTGGTCGGCCAGCTGATCCAAAAGCCTGCTCGCCGTCTGCTCGACTCCGTCACGTAATCGGGCGACCGCCCGGGAGGTGAATACCGCCGACACCGTCTTTCGGTAGCGGGTGTGATCCGGCGGCTCGACGGCCAGCAACGACGGGGCGCGCAGCGGATGCAGAAGATCGTCGCGGAAGCGGCTTTCCAGCCAGCGCATCGGTGCCGGCAAATTACCGCCGAACATCAGCACCCGAAAGTCGTCGGATCGCAGCAGCTCATGAGCGAGCGTATGGCCGACGGCCAGGTAGGTGACGCGGCCTTTCATCAGCGGGCCCCGGGGCCGCAGTTCGTCGTAGAACGGCACTGGGTCGGCGATCACTATCGGATCGGCGATCAGCCTGGCCGGCAAGTCGCCCCGGCGGACTCCGATCTTCGCCGCGCCACGAACAAACCCGTGGAGCGCAAGCCAGTGCAATCTCTGCTTCACAGGTCCTCCATCGATCGGCCGGTCGCAGGCGTCTTCCATCAAGCCTAGGTCGTCGGGCCTCAGCACTCAGCGGTGATCTTGAAGGCTTCCGTCACGACTTTGTTGGGATTGTTGCTGTTGATGCCCTCGGCACTGCCGGTGATTGTGTAGGTGTTCTTGGCAAGGTCGACGTGCGCATCGCCCACTCCGCCCTGCCATGCGCTGCCGGTGAACCCGCCGATGCTGCGGATCTTCACCCACTGGGGGATGACCCTGTCGCCGCTGAGCAGCACCACCGCCTCGACTCGGCCGTCGTGCTCGCGAATGTCGATGGTGCGGTACGACTGGTCCTGGCTGCACGCAGGAGGACGTGTGCTGTGTGCATTTCCGTCGATGGTCACACGTGCGGCTTTTCGGGGGATCGTCTCGGCCTGCGCGCACCCTGCGATGGTGGCGACGACAACCACAGCAACTCCGGTCTTGGCGACCGACCGGTTCGGCACCAGTTCACCTCGATTCCGCTGACTGCGGTTTTGAAGCAAGCTCGGGGAGCCCTTTGACGATGCGGCCTCGCACCCATTCCGGGCTGAGGCCCTTGAGCCGATCGATCCAGCGAATGCCGTTGGGCACGTACCAGTGCAACCGGGTCGGGTTGTGGTAGGCCTGCCAAGCCACCTCAGCCACGCTGGTCGCGGACATCAGACGGAGCATGCCCTTCTTGGGCGCGGTGGCCCTGACCTCGTCAGCGGACAACGTTGACGCGGCGGCATCGTTGGAGTGGTTGGGTGTCGTGGTGAGGATTGCGGTGTCGATCAGGCCAGGCAGCATATCGGCGACGCGCACGCCGTGTCGCTGCCACTCCACGCTCAGTGCTTCGGTCAATCCTTTGACCGCATGCTTGGTCGCCGAGTAGACCGCGAGGCGTGGCATGCCGTAGGTGCCCGCCGAAGACGACGTCGAGAACATCAGACTGCCCGGGGCCTTTTTCAGGTAGGTCAGCGCGCCGTAGGCGCCGGTCAGGACGGCTTTGAAGTTCACCTCGACGACACGCATGGCGGCTTCGTACGGCACGTCCTCGAACCAACCGCCCTCGCAGATGCCGGCGTTGTTCCACATCATGTCCAACGCCCCGGCCGCGTTGCCGGCACAGAAATCGGCCAGGGCACCATCAAGGCCCGCCTTGTCCGTCACGTCGAGAGTGCGGGTCCAAAGTCGCTCGGTGCCAAGCTCGCGC
Organism: Mycobacterium sp.; assembly: GCA_035569455.1. Classification (GTDB taxonomy): domain Bacteria; phylum Actinomycetota; class Actinomycetes; order Mycobacteriales; family Mycobacteriaceae; genus Mycobacterium. The sequence continues at coordinate 6,357 of DATMMZ010000164.1, forward strand.
CGCAGCTCGGCCAGACCTTCTTCGTTGCGGTCCACCGCACCGACTCGCCAACCCCTGGCGTGGAAGAGCTTTGCGCCCGCACGGCCTATTCCGCTACCCGCGCCGGTGATGAAGACGGACTTCATAGGTGTGTCAGCCCGCTTCGACGACGTCTTTGATGCGCCGCAGCGTCTTGGTCATATCTCGGATATTGCGGCGCTTACGCAGCCAGCCGCCGAACAACCAGAAGTACACGGTCGTGAAGGCAGACGGGGAGAGTCGAAATGACTCGGTAACGTCCGTACCGTCGCCCGCAGGCGCCAATCTGTAGTGCCAGTTGTTGACCGGCCTGTCGCCCAGAAGAACGGCGAAACCGAACTCGCGGCCGGGTTCGCACGCGGTCACCTCGCACGTCGTCCAATACACCGGTCCCATCTCGTTCCGCCGAACATGACCCTTGAATTTGGCGCCGAGCGCGGGGCCGGCGGCATCGCCCAACCACACTGCCTCGATCACTTCCGGGGAAAATCGTCCGGTGTTGCGGACGTCCGCGATCACATCCCAGATCTTGTCCGCAGGCGCCGCCATGTGAACTGTCGCCGAACCTTCCATGGCCTGATCCAAACACAGGATCGCTGGGTCATAGACCGAAATCGGCAATAGTCATTAATGCGGCGCGGCCAGCTGAATGATCTGGTTGATGATCGATGTCACGCCCCGTCCGGGCTTCGACCACACCGCGGTCGGAAGGCCCGAAGCGGAACCGCACTTCGGCCATGCATCCAGGCCCTGGTCGGCCAGAACCCGGTTGGCCACCGCGATTTGTTGCTCCCTGGATGCGGCGGCCGGATTGCCGACACCGCCGTATTGGGCCCAGGTGCCTGGCTTGAATTGCAGCCCACCGTATGCGCCGTTTCCGGTGTTGGCCTGCCAGTTTCCGCCGGACTCACATTGCGCGACTGCGTCCCAGTTGGGGGCCGCGGGGGCGGCGTTGGCGACACCGCTGGACAGAGTGATCGACGCTGCAATGACCCCGCCGACCATGGCGGACCTGACGAGAGGCCTGCAGAGTTTTCTCATGTCAAGCATTTCGCCGGGTGTGTCTAAAGCGTTACCGATTCGAAAAACGCGCGAGATAAGAAATCTGTGGCAATTTCAAGCCGAATTGTCAGGGACAATAAGAATGGGTTGCCAATGAGAACGCTTTTTGATAAAGGCTGTCGAGTTGGCGCGCCCTTATGACGTCGCCTGTCGTCGCGTCGAGCTGGACGGCGCACGCCGGCGAATGCAACAGATCCCAGTTCAGCGCGATCTGAGTCAGCATCGTTTGGTTGAGGGCATCGATCGTCGACCGCGACGCCGACAGGTCCGGCGCAGCAGACGGCGCGCTGGCCGGGTTGAGCTTCCAGTCCGCGAACCGGCTGTATTCGATGGCCTCGGTCGCGTTGATCTGGTCCCCGAAGATCCGGGCTATGTAAGCGGGGTAATCCGGGTCAATGCGCTTCGCGGTGGCGTCGGCGCCCAACGTGGCGAGTTCTTGCTGGACGCGACCTGGATCCTCGATGGCGCCGTGAGCACTCCACTTGAAGGCCGCCACCGGTTCGACCAGCTGCAACCGCTGTGCGGCGGCATCGACCAACTCCGTCAGCGGGCTTAGGCTGTCGGCTCGCGCCTGTGCGGCAACCGGTGTTGCAACCAGCACAGCCAGCCCGCCGACCGCGCCGACCGAAGCGGCCAGTACGGCGCGGCGTCGGCATCGGCAACCTCGACTGTTGGTGCTGGTCATGACTACGATTCTGGCTTGATTCTGGCGCGGGTTGCGCGCCCGGGATGGGCTACTTCCGAGATAGCCTTTCTGACATACGTACTGTTGTGAATCGCCGCCGCACCGAGACCGGCGGCAAACGCGGGAAGTGGTTACGCGCGCCGCGGGTTCATGCGCTGGTTGCGGCCGCGCTCGCCGTCTCGCTGCTGCTGGGTGGAGCTTTCCTGGTGGTAAGCAGACTCCGTCCGCAGCCGTCCGATGTGCTCGATCATCCGGTTAATCCGATCACCGACGATGCGGCCGCGGCTCAAGTGGTCGAGCCGGCCAAAGAAATCGTGATCGTTGCCGGACTTCAGACGGCGTCTGCGGGCTACCTGTTGATGTCCTGTAAGAACGAGAACGACCCGCCCTATCAAGGAGCGATCTACCTGACCTTCAAATTGCCTCCCGGGTCTCGGGCCGACGCCTACTTCAAGACACTCGCGGCGGCGCTGGTGACCCACGGCTGGACGGAGGGCACACCTCCCAACGAACACGCGTTCGGCAAGAGGCTCTCCAAGGACGCCGTCACCGCGATCATTTATCCACAGAGCGACGACCAGAGCGTGGGGGTTATGCGCGCCTACGGTGAGTGTCGCAACATGAACGATCACCGCAAGGACGCAACCGGCTGGGTCGACATCACCAATCAATTCGGGAGGACCAGTTGACTGGCCCTTAACGCGCTACTGCGCTTGACGGGTTGCCGTCAAGCGCAGTAGCGACCTCTTGGGAGGGGCAGGGGCTATCCGCCGCTGTGCGCGCCCAAGGCGCCCTGCAGGTCGCCCTTCATCGCGTTGACCTGGGCACCCCAGTACTCCCAGCTGTGCGTGCCGTTGGCGTTGAAGTTGAACACGGCGTTGTGGCCACCGGCCGCGTTGTAGGCGTCCTGGAACTTCAGGTTGCTGCTGCGCACGAAGTTCTCCAGGAACTCGGCGGGCATGTTGGCCCCGCCCAACTCCGACGGCGTGCCGTTACCGCAGTAGATCCACAGGCGGGTGTTGTTGGCGACGAGCTTCCCGACCTGCAGGGTCGGGTCGTTGCGCTGCCACGCCGGGTCGCTCGACGGCCCCCACATGGCATCGGCCTTGTAACCGCCGGCGTCACCCATCGCCAGGCCGATCAGCTGTGGCCCCATGCCCTGGGACGGGTCCATCAGGGCCGACAGCGAGCCGGCGTAAATGAACTGGCCGGGGTGGTTGACAGCCAGGATCAATGCGGCCGAGCCGGACATGGAGATGCCGACCGCGGCGCTGCCGGTGGGCTTGACCTGCCTTTCAGCCGACAAGTACTGGGGCAGCTCGCTGGTGATGAAGGTCTCCCACTTGTAGGTGGTGCAGCCGGCCTTACCGCAGGCCGGTTGGTACCAGTCGGCGTAGAAGCTGGACTGCCCACCGACGGGCATCACGACCGACAGGCCCGACTGGTAGTACCACTCGAACGCCGGGGTGTTGATGTCCCAGCCGTTGTAGTCCTCCTGCGCCCGCAGGCCGTCGAGCAGGTAAACCGCCGGGGAACCGTTTCCACCGCTCTGGAATTGCACCTTGATATTGCGGCCCATCCCAGCCGATGGCACTTGCAGGTATTCAACGGGCAGACCTGGCCGCGAGAACGCTCCCGCGGTCGCTGCGCCGCCGGCAAGACCGACCAGACCCGGCAGGGTGAAAGCCGCTGCCGCACCGACCAAAAGCCGGCGCACCCAGGCCCGGACCTTCTCGCTCACGTCTGTCATACCTGCCCCTTGTCATATGTCGTGCCCGTACTCTCGGCAGGAATTTACCGTGCGAATAGCCCAAATGTCGATCTGGACGCGAAGCAATCTCAGTTTTGTATCGGTTACCGCCACGAATACAGCAACTGTGATATGAGGGCTGCAGCGACCGCGCCGGGCTTGCCCGCTAGCTCCTGCGCGGGTCCCCGACGGCGCGAGGATCACCAGGTAACAGCCGGTTTTGCGGACTGGAACCGGGGCGCGCGCAACATACACGCAAAAGGTACAAAGGGTGGCCAAGCAAATGGCGGGCCGGATTTAAGCCACGCCGTATCGCGCCAAGCAATCGGCCGGAGGTTTACCCGCGTTGACGCCCGGGGGTTCAAAGTGATCGAACTGCCTCTCGGAAAACCTCGCCGCCGGGTCTCTCCGAAGTCCGCGGTGCTTCACCTGGCACTTCCGCACACCTGCAGCCGAACTTGCGTCGACCGCGTAGGCTCACACGAAGCAAGCCGAGGGATACCACGTTATCCCGGTCCGTTCCGGCTCTCACGAATCACCGCACCAGCGGGCTCCACGGTGCGCGGGGGGTGTGAGCTGAGGGCATCGGAGTTCCGGGACCGATTGAGGTGTGAATTTTGGACACGGTACTAGGGGTATCAGTCACGCCGACCACCGTCGGGTGGGTTCTCGCTGAAGGACACGGCGCAGACGGCACGATCCTGGACCATCACGAGTTGAAGCTGCGCGGCGGACCCGGCGTGCGCGCGGTGAGCACCGCACAGCAAGTGGCCGACGAGGTATTGCGAGTAGACGCGATGGCGGCCGCGAGCGACCACCGTCTACGGGTCATCGGAGTGACCTGGAACGACGAAGCGTCGGTGCAGGCCGCGCTGCTGTTGGAGTCATTGACCGATGCGGGTTTCGACAACGTGGTGCCGGTCCGGTTCCTCGAAGCCGTCGAAACGCTGGCGCTGGCCATCGCACCCGTCATCGGCTACGAGCAGACCGCGGTGTGCATTCTCGAGCATGAATGGGCGAACGTCGTCATGGTCGACGCCCACGACGGCGAGACGCGCACGGCCGTCAAGCATGTACGCGGCGGCTTCGACGGGCTGACTTCCTGGCTGAGCGGAATGTTTGACCGTAACGGATGGCGCCCGGCGGGGGTGATTGTCGTCGGTTCAGACCTTGACATCAACGCGTTGTCATGGCAGCTCGAAAAGGCTTTGCCGGTACCGGTTTTCGCGCAAACCATGGCGCAGGTGACGGTTGCACGGGGCGCGGCGCTGGCGGCGGCTCGAAGCACCGAGTTCACCGACGAGCAGCTGGTGGCGACCTCTAGCGAACCCACCCCTTCACCCGCTCGGCCGCGGCAGTTGTCCTATGCGGGGGCGGTGACCGCGTTGGCCGCCGGTGCGATTACCTTCGTGGCTTCGCTGTCCCTTGCTGTGGGCCTGCAGCTCGCTCCGGACAACGCTTCTGGAACGGCGACACACGCGGTACGCACGTCTCAACACGTCGAGCCACCCGTCGAAGCGGCTGTCGCGCCGCAGGTCGCGCCGCCTGCGCCCGCGGAAGCAGCGCAACCCGCCTCGGGGGAGCAGCCGCCGGCCAGCACTACCACCGCCGAACCGGCCACGCAACCCGTGGCGCCGATGGAACAACAGAACGCTACTTCGGAGCCACAACCGTATCCGGATGGTCGGCCACCCGTTTTGACCAGGGTGCTCGAGCACATACCCGGCGCCTACGGTGATTCAGCGCCGCAGCCTTAATCGTCCTTGCAGTGAACCGCGGTGAAAGACACCGTCACATCGTCGGCGACCTGCACCGATCCCATCAGTAACGAGTAGGGCTTGATGCCGTAGTCGGACTGGCGAACTGTGGATTCGGCAGACACTCGCCACGAGTCGCCGAGATCGGCTGTGCGCAGTTCGATTACGTGTTCTCGCGACCTTCCCCGGATCTGCAGCGTCCCGCTCAGGCGGTACCCGTCATCGGTCTTGTCGATAACGTTTGCGGTGAAGCGGATCTCGGAAAAGCGGCTGGCGCTCAGCGACCGCAGCGCGTTCGACTTCACCAGGGCTTTCTCGGGGCCGGATAATCCTTTGACCCCGCCCTCGCCGCGCAGCACCTCAAACGAATTGGTCTCGACGACAAGCTCTGCGGTGTCGGGTGCGGAACCGTCCCAGCTCACCGTGGCCTGCCACCGTGTCATCGCGATGCTCAGGCGATGACCCATTCGCGCGGCCCTGCCCGCAACGCCGGTCCGAACCAGCAACTCGCCGTCGGATGGATCGAGGGTCCAGACCGCGCTTTGTTCCTCGGTCACATGGTCAGGACGGTGCGGTAATGCGCCCGCCCCTGTTCCAGCGCCGCGTAGCCTTCCGCGGCTTGCGACAACGGCAGCTCTTCGATCCAGGCCCGCACGCCCGACAAGACCGCGAAATGCATTGTGTCTTCTACGTCTTTCGCCGTCCCGGAGGGATGGCCGACAATGCTGACCCCCGGCGTTATCAGCTGAATGGGACTGATCGGCAACGGTTCGGGCGTGACGCCGATGGTGACGAGCTCGCCCTGAGGCGAGATCCCACCGACCGTGGCGGCCATCGCCCCCGAGTTGCCCGCGGTAGCCAGCACCACCGCCGCGCCGCCCAGCGCCTTCAGCGCTTCGGCGGGGTCACCGGCGGTGGAGTCGATGTAGTGATGGGCGCCCAATTTCTTGGCGTCCTCGGCTTTGGCGCTGCCGCGGGCGATCGCGATGGTCTCGAAACCCATCGCCCGGGCGAACTGCACACCGAGGTGACCCAGCCCGCCGACGCCGAGGATCGCGACCCGGTCGCCGGGCAAGGCCTTCGTGTGACGCAGGGCGTTGTAGGTGGTGACGCCGGCGCAGCCCAACGGGGCGGCTTCCGCGTCGGAGAGCTCGGCCGGAATGCGGGCCAAGGCGCTGGCCGGCGCGGTCACCGACTCCGCGTATCCGCCGGGGTACTGGTAGCTCGGGATTTTCCCGTTCTCGCAGTGAATGAACTGGCCTTTACGGCACTGGTCGCAGTGGTGGCAGCACCCGCCGAACCACCCGACCGCGACGCGATCGCCGACCGCGAAACCCTCGACGCCGTCGCCGAGTTCGGCGATCGTTCCCGCGATTTCATGCCCGGGGGTCAACGGCCACGACATGCCCGGGAATCCGCCGGAGACGAAGTGGGCGTCGGTGCCACAGATCCCGCACGCCGAAACCGTCAGGCGCGCTTCGTCGCGACCCGGTGGCTTGGTTTCGACGTCTACCAGTTCTAACGCTGCGCCTGCGGAGGGTACGTGGACAGCTCGATGGGTCGCCATTGCTTGAATATAGGTCTTGCTTGAGGATATTTCCTAGTGCGCGACAGGGCATTTCGCAGCCCCATCGCTGTGGTAGTCGACCCGCCAGTGCTTGATGCCGTTGAGCCAGCCCGACCGTAGCCGTTCGGGTCTGCCGACCGATTCCAGATCGGGCACGGCGTCGGCGATCGCGTTGAACATCAGGTCGATCGTCATCCGAGCCAGGTTGGCCCCGATGCAGTAATGCGCGCCGGTGCCGCCAAATCCCACGTGCGGGTTGGGGTCGCGCAGAATGTTGAAGGTGAACGGGTCGTCGAAGACTTCCTCGTCGAAGTTGGCTGAGCGGTAAACCATCACCACGCGCTGACCCTTCTTGATCTGCACACCCGACAGCTCATAGTCCTGAAGCGCGGTCCGCTGGAACGACGTGACCGGGGTGGCCCAGCGGACGATCTCGTCGGCCGCGGTGACGGGACGCTCCCTCTTGTACAGCTCCCACTGATCGGGGAAGTCGGTGAAGGCCATCATGCCCTGGGTGATGGAGTTG
>DATMMZ010000165.1:0-6529 GCA_035569455.1 Mycobacterium sp.
ACTTCATCGTCAAAGTCCGGGGCCAGCTTGCCGTCCTTGATCAACAAGTCCAGCAGGGCCGTGATGTTCTTGCTGTAGAGCTCGCTGGCATGCTCGGGCATCGTCGCCGGCAGGTTCAGCGGCGCGGCGATGGTGACGTCGTGCTTGACCACCGTCTGGCCCGGTTCGGTCAATTCGCAGTTGCCGCCGGTTTCCCCGGCCAGGTCCACCACTACACTGCCGGGTTTCATCGCTTCCACCGCCGCGGCGGTCACCAGACGCGGCGCGGGTCGGCCCGGGACCAGCGCCGTGGTGATCACGACGTCGAATCCGCTGATCGCGTCCTCCAATGCCTTCTGCTGCTGGGCGCGTTCGTCTTCGGTGAGCTCGCGGGCGTACCCGCCCTCACCAGACGCGTCGATGCCCACGTCCAGCCACTGCGCCCCCACCGAACGCACCTGGTCGGCCACCTCGGGACGCACGTCATAACCGGTGGTGCGCGCCCCCAGCCGTTTCGCCGTGGCCAGTGCTTGCAGCCCAGCCACGCCGACGCCGAGGACCAGCACAGTGGCCGGTTTCACCGTTCCGGCTGCCGTGGTGAGCATCGGGAAGAATCGGGTCGACTCCGAGGCCGCGAGCAGTACCGCCTTGTACCCGGAGACGTTGGCTTGCGACGACAGTGCGTCCATCGCCTGTGCTCGCGAGATGCGCGGGATGGCCTCCAGCGCGAACGCCTGCACACCGGCTTTGGCCAGCGCGCCGATCGAGTTGTCAGCCTCACGCGGCGCCAAAAACCCGATCAGCGTCTGCCCGCTGCGCAACTTGCTGACCTCGTCTGCGCTCGGCGGCGCGACCTTCACGACGATGTCCGCACCCCAGGCATCCCCGATGGTGGCGCCGGCATCCGTGTAGAGCTCGTCGGGTAGCAGCGCGCCCTCGCCCGCGCCGGACTCGACCACGACCGCAAGACCACTATTCACCAGCGACGCGACTGCCTTGGGCACGAGCGCGACGCGCCGCTCGTCCGTGCCGGACTCAGCAACCACCCCCACCTTGGCGAGCACCGTCTGCGGATCTGTCATGGCGCGTACATCTACTTTCCTTACCTACTTATTCCTGGAGTTCCTGGCCCCGCTAATAACCCCATTGGCGAGAACACCCTAGCCTGAATGCCCGGCCGGGCTAGCCGCCGCTACCAGAGCACCTACCAGAGCACCTACCAGAGCACGATGTCTTGGCCGTGTTCCGCCGCAGGCCGGGCGCCGAAATAGCGCCGCTCGGATTCGTCGATCGGCACGTCGTTGATGCTGGCTTCACGGCGTGCCATCAACCCCGACGGCGTGAATTCCCACAGCTCATTGCCGTAGCTGCGCCACCACTGGCCGGACTGATCGTGGCACTCGTACTGGAAGCGCACGGCGATGCGGTTGTCGTGGAAGTCCCACAAGCTCTTGCGCAGTGAGTAGTCGAGCTCACGTTGCCACTTGCGCGTCAGAAAGGCCACGATCTCGTCGCGGCCGACGACGTGCTCGCTGCGGTTTCGCCATTGCGAGTCGAGTGTGTAGGACTTGCTGACGTGTTCGGGGTCGCACGTGTTCCAGGCATCCTCGGCGGCCTGGACCTTCTGAAGGGCAGTTTCGTGAGTGAACGGCGGGAAGGGCGGACGGCCCTCGGACTCAGTCATGACGTACATCGTGCGCCGCCGCCCTCTACTCCGCGACTACTCCGCGAGCAGACGCAGAATCCCACTGATCCACGAGGATTCAGGCGATTGTGCGTTCCCCCGCAAGCGGGAGGGGGTGCCCCCTCTGGGGGAGTACCCCCAGCTCGCGCGATATCGAAGTGTCCTATGGTGGCGGACATGGACTTCGCGATGTCGGCCAAGGCCACTGAATACCACAAGCGACTGTCCGACTTCATGACCGAGCACGTCTTCTCGGCCGAGGCCGATTACGACAAATACCGCCACGAAGCCGGCCCCTACGACCACAGCGTCCCGCCGATCATCGAGGAGCTGAAAACCAAGGCCAAAGCGGCCGGCCTGTGGAACCTGTTCCTGCCGGCCGAGTCCGGCTTGACCAACCTGGAATACGCCCCGCTGGCCGAGCTCACCGGCTGGAGCCTGGAGATCGCGCCCGAGGCGCTGAACTGCGCGGCACCCGATACCGGCAACATGGAGACCCTGCACCTGTTCGCCACCGAGCAGCAGCGCAAGCAGTGGCTGGAGCCGCTGCTGAACGGCGAGATCCGCAGCGCCTTTTCGATGACCGAGCCCGCGGTCGCCAGCAGCGACGCCCGCAACATCGAGACCTCCATCGCGCGCGACGGCGCCGACTACGTGATCAACGGCCGCAAGTGGTGGACGTCCGGAGCCGCAGACCCGCGCTGCAAGATCCTCATCGTGATGGGCCGCACCAACCCCGATGCAGCCAGCCACCAACAACAGTCGATGGTTCTGGTGCCAACAGATACGCCGGGCGTGACTATTGTCCGCTCGACAACGGTCTTCGGTTACCACGACCAGCCTGGGCACTGCGAGATCGTGTACGACAATGTCCGGGTACCGGTCACCAACCTGCTCGGCGAAGAAGGCGGTGGCTTCGCGATCGCCCAGGCCAGGCTGGGGCCGGGCCGCATTCACCACTGCATGCGTGCCCTCGGCGGAGCCGAACGCGCGCTCGCGCTCATGGTGGACCGGGCCCGCAACCGGGTGGCGTTCGGTCGGCCGCTGGCCGAGCAGGGTGTCGTTCGAGAAGCAATTGCCAAGTCCCGCAACGAAATCGACCAGGCCAGGCTGCTGTGCGAAAAGGCGGCGTGGACGATCGACCAGCACGGCAACAAGGCCGCCTATTTGCTGGTCTCGCAGATCAAGGCGGTGGCGCCGCAAGTAGCTTGCGACGTCATCGACCGCGCCATCCAGGTGCACGGAGCCGCCGGTGTCAGCGAGGACACGGCGCTGGCGCGGCTCTACGCCTGGCATCGCGCTATGCGCATCTTCGACGGGCCCGACGAGGTGCACATGCGAACGATCGCGCGCATGGAGATAGGCCGGGAACAATCCGCCCTCGCGGCGGCGGTCACCTCACATGGCTGAGGCTCTCCGGGAATTGTCCGGCGCGTGGAACTTTCGCGACGTCGCAGACGGCACCGCGGGGCTGCGGCCGGGCCGGCTGTTCCGGTCCGGCGAGCTGAGCCGCCTAGACGACGATGGCCGGGCGACACTCCTACAGCTGGGGATCACCGACGTCGCCGACCTGCGCGCGACCCGGGAGGTCGCCCGGCGCGGTCCGGGACTGGTACCCGACGGCATCGACGTCCACCTGCTGCCGTTCCCCGACCTCGGCGACGACGATCCGGATGATGGTGAATCACCGCACGAACACGCATTCCGGCGGATGCTGGCCGGCGAAGACGGCGAATCGGACGGGTCCGGCGAATCCCCCGCCGAGGCCGCGGCGCGTTACATGATCGACGAATACCGCCAATTCCCAACGCGCAACGGCGCGCAACGCGCGCTGAGCCACGTCATCACGTTGCTCGCCGGCGGACGCCCGGTGCTGACGCACTGCTTTGCGGGCAAGGATCGCACCGGTTTCGTGATCGCGACGGTGCTAGAAACGATCGGCATCGATCACGACGTCATCGTCGCCGACTACTTGCGCAGCAACGAGTCCGTAGCACAGCTGCGGGAGCGGATCGCCGAGATGATCCAGCAGCGCACGGACACCGAACTAACCCCGGAGGTGGTGAAGTTCACCGAGGCCCGTCTATCCGACGAGGTCCTCGGCGTTCGCGCGGAGTACCTGGCCGCGGCGCGGCAAACGATCGACGAGACTTTCGGCTCGCTGGACGGCTACCTGCGCGACTGCGGCATCACCGAGGCCGACATCGACCAACTGCACAGCGCGCTGATGGCCTGAAGCGGGCGCTACGCACTGGCCCGCTCTACTGATTTCGGCCCACTATCCCAACCGTTCGTTCGCGGTATCAGCAAACTCGAAAGTGTTGCGCGGAACAGAAACGCGGCAAAACGCCGTCGCCAGGGCCAGCAACACGTGCCATCGCCCCTGCTCCCGATCAGGGTTTTCACGGCCACGCAAGATTGCCGGTACGGGCAGAAAAACAACCGGTAAACCGCGGACATAACTAACTAAGTCGCCCTAAGCTACTCGGTGTCACAGAAGAACGCCCCTGGTCGTGAAGGGAAGAGCCGATGACGAGCTTGCTCACCGAACCGCAATTGATCGCGACCGCTGCCGCGGACGTGGCGGAAATTCGATCGGCGATCGGTGCGGCCAAATCGGCCGCTACGGGCCCGACGACCGGTCTGGCGGCAGCGGCCGCCGACGAGGTGTCGGCGGCAACCGCACAGCTGTTTGGCGCCTATGCCAAGGACTATCAAGCGGTCCTCGCGCAGGCGGCCGCGTTTCATCAGGAGTTCGCTGCGGCGCTGGCCCACGCCGGCAGCACCTATGCGGCGACCGAGGCCGCCAACGCCAGCGCGGTCTCTGGAGCGGCAACCACATCGACTTCAGCGGTGGTGCAGCCGCCATTGCAGGGAACGACCATTGGTTTGATCATCGGCGGTAGCGGCCTGCCGATACCCCCACCGTCCTACGTGACTGCCACTCTCAACTACGTCAACCAACACTTCAATGTGCTTCCGGCCAATGCGCAGGCCCTGTTTACGCCCGAAGGCTTATATCCGCTCACCGGTGTCAAGAGCTTGCCCCTCGACATGTCGGTGAGCCAGGGCCTGCAGATTCTCGATACCGCGATCAAGCAGCAACTCGCCGCCAATCCGTCGGGCAGCGTTGCCGTTTTGGGCTACTCGCAGAGCGCCATCATCTCCTCGCTGGAAATGCAGAACCTGGCGAACCCCTTGCTCAACCCGAACCCGCCGACCGCGAATCAACTCGGCTTCACCCTGCTGGGTGATCAGATGAATCCCAACGGCGGCATCTTTGCGCGCTTCCCGGGCTTCCCGAATGGTCAGCCACTACAGTTCCCGAGTCTGGGGTTCACGTTCTACGGCGCGACGCCGTCGAACACGATCTACCCCACCAACATCTACACGCTGGAATACGACGGATACGCCGACTTCCCGCAATACCCGCTCAACTTCATTTCCGATCTGAACGCCGTTGCGGGCATCTTGTATGTGCACGGCACCTATCCGAACATCAATCCATCGGCGCTTCCCCCTGGCTACGCCATTCAGCAATTGCCGACGTCGCCTGGCTACACCGGCGTTACCAACTACTACATGATCACCACGCCTAACGGGCTGCCGCTGTTGGACCCGGTGCGCGCGATACCGGTCATCGGCAACCCCATCGCAGACCTGCTGCAGCCGGATCTGACCACGATCGTCAACCTGGGCTACGGGAACCCCAACTTTGGCTGGAGCCAAGGGCCGGCGGATGTGACCACTCAGTTCGGGATTTTCCCGCACGTCAGCCAGGCCCTCATCGCTCAGGATCTGATCACCGGAGCCCACCAGGGAGGCGCCGCTTTCATGAGCGACATGCACGCAGAAGCCGCTGGCATGTCGCCGTCCAGCATTTCCCACTCGCTGACCCCGCCCGCGCTGACATCCGCGCTGTCGACGGGTTTGTCGCCCGACAGCATTATCGAGGCCATCCAGGGGGCGGTCACCAATGCCGCCAACGGGATCTCGGGTACTGCCGCGAATCTTTACGCAGTTGCGCTTCCGACGGCAGACATCCTGAATGCCGTCGTTACCGTGCTCCCGGCGTACGACATCAACCTATTCCTGAGCGGGATCCAGCAGGCGATCAACGGGAACCTTGTTGGGGGATTGCAATATGCACTCGTCGCTCCGATTGCTGCCGACCTGGGATTGGGCGCAGTGGCAGGCGGTATCGAGCTTGAAGTGCTGTTGGACGCATTCTAATTAATTGGGTGCAACCGAATGGCCGGGCCAGACAAGGCGCGCGGTCGTGAAGGGATAGACGATGACAACCTTGCTCACCGAACCGCAATTGATCACGACTGCTGCCGCGAACGTAACGGAAATCAGATCGGCGATCGCCGCGGCCAAAGCGGCCGCCGCCGGACCCACGACCGGTATGGCAGCAGCAGCCGCCGATGAGGTGTCGGCGGCTACCGCAAAGCTGTTTGGCACCTACGCCCAGGCGTATCAGTTGGTCCTCGCGCGGGCAGGTGTGTTCCATGAGGAGTTCGCTGCGGCGCTGGCCTCCGCGGGGAACGCCTACACGCAGGCTGAGGCGGCCAATGCGAGTGCGATCTCCGGGGCGCTGCGAACCCTCACCTCGCCCATCCAGTCGCTGCTGGGCGGCGCCACCGCTGCCCCCGCTACAACCGTCGCGGCGGGGACCGCGGCGCCGATCATGAAGGCGCTGGCGGACCCGGTCGGTACCGTCACAACTTTGGTCTTGGGTGCCAGCGGACTCCCGATACCTCCGCCGGCCTACATAGCAGGAATTCCCCCCAAATACATCGACCCCTTCTTTGGCGCCGGCACCAACGTGGGCGTGAACACGCCCGAGGGGTTATATCCGCTTAC
>DATMMZ010000166.1:0-5936 GCA_035569455.1 Mycobacterium sp.
CGCCGTGAGCGACCCATGACCGGCATAGACATCAGTGCCATCCATGGCTCATGCGCGTCGGACTTCGCAGGAGTACGCGACGCGTTCGAGCGCAACTTTGCACTGCGCAAGGAAGTCGGCGCGGCCGTCGCGGTGTGGGTCGACGGGAACCTTGTCGTCAACCTGTGGGGCGGGTCGGCCGACGCGGCCGGTAGCCGGGCCTGGCAGCAGGACACCCTGACCACCGTGCTGTCCGGCACCAAGGGTCTGACGTCGACCTGCGTGCATCAGCTCGCCGACCGCGGCGAGTTGGATCTGCAGGTCCCAGTGGCCCGCTATTGGCCCGAGTTCGGGCAGGCGGGCAAGGAGGCCATCACGTTGGCCACGGTGATGAGCCACCGATCCGGCGTGATCGGACCGCGCACCCGGATGAGCTGGGAAAAGGTCGCCGACTGGGACTTTGTCTGCCAGCAACTGGCCGCCGCGGAACCGTGGTGGGAGCCGGGCACCGCTCAGGGCTATCACATGACCACCTTCGGTTTCATCCTCGGCGAGGTTTTCCGCAGGGTGAGCGGTCGCACAATCGGTCAGTACCTGCGCACCGAGATCGCCGAACCGCTCGGCGTCGACGTCCACATCGGCTTGTCCCCGGCCGAACAACTGCGCTGCGCCGATCGGGTGAAAAAGCCGCACGCCCGGGACCTGCTGGCCGACGTGCAAGCCCCCGGGTACCCGACCAGCCTCGCCGAACACCCCAAGGCCGCGCTGTCGGTTTCGATGGGATTCGCCCCCGACGACGAACTCGGCTCCCACGACTTGACGCTATGGCGCCGGCTCGAGTTCCCCGGCACCAACGGGCAAGTGTCCGCGCTGGGATTGGCGACGTTCTACAACGCGCTCGCCCAAGAGAAATTGCTCAGCCGCGAGCACATGGAACTGGTCCGGGTCTCGCAGGGCGGTTTCGAGACTGATCTGGTGCTCGGTCCCCGGGTCGCCGACCACGGGTGGGGTCTGGGCTACATGCTCAACCAACGTGGCGTCAACGGGCCCAACCGGCGGATCTTCGGCCATGGCGGCCTAGGCGGCTCATTCGGTTTTGTCGACCTGGAACACCGGATCGGCTACGCGTATGTGATGAATCGCTTCGACGCGACGAAGGCCAACGCGGATCCCCGCAGCCTGGCGCTCAGTGACGAGGTCTACAGGGCGCTGGGGGTCATCCCGGGCTGACGCACCGACGATCGGCGCCACAAATGGGCGTCACGAAACGCGCCCTGCCGATCGGTACCGGCAGGGCGCGTTTGACTGCGCAGGTCCCCAAGGCTCAGCGCGGTCCCCACGGTCCCCCAGGGCCCGGTCCCCAAGGCCCACCGGGTGGCGGTGGCGGCCCCCCAGGCCCCGGTCCCCAAGGCCCACCAGGCGGCGGCGGCCCCCCAGGCCCGCCCGGTCCCCAAGGCCCACCGCGCCAGTCATGGCAGTTATTCCAGTCCCAGTTATCACCCCAACCCGGGTCCCAAAATTCACCTGGGCACCATTGCGGGAAGGGCCCTGGCTGCGCTTGCGCGTCAACCGCGCCACCCACCCCGGCCACACCCAAAGCGGCCGCCCCGGCGAAAATCGTTGCAGCTAAACGGGGAATAGTTTTCACAGGCGTAAACTACCCACCGAATCGGGATCAAAACCAAAGACACCAGGATTCTTCCTGTCACTTCCTGGCAATGCGGTCTGCCCCGGCAATCGGTCAGGTCTGGCAGACAGGGCACCAGAACACATTTCGGCCTTCCAGCACAGCCCTGCTGATTGTTGTTCCACACACCCGGCACGGCTCGCCGGCGCGCCGATAGACGTACGTCCGCGGCCGGTCGGGCAGGTAGGACGGTGGACCGTGGTCGTGTTCGGGGCGCACGACGATGATCTTGCCGCCGCGCAAGCCGACCTTCATCAGCGCCACCAAATCGGCCCATGCCGCGTCGAATTCGGTTTCGCTGATCCCCCGGCCGGGCCGGAACGGGTCGATGCGGTGGCGGAACAGCAACTCGCTGCGGTAGACGTTGCCCACGCCCGCAATGACGGTCTGATCCATGAGGAGTGCGCCAATAGGCCTGCGGGACTTCGTGATCCGGGCCCAAGCCCACGACGGGTCGGCATCAGCGCGCAGCGGGTCGGGTCCGAGCCTGGCCACGACGTCGCCGACCTGGGCTTCGTCTATCAGCTCACACACCGTCGGGCCGCGCAGATCGGTGCCGTAGTCGGCGCCGACCATCCGCATCCGCACCTGACCCACCGCTACGGGAAGCAGCCCATCGCCGGGGCGGGACCATTCGGTGAAGGTGCCGTAGAGACCGAGATGAACGTGCACGATCGGGCCGTCCGCGTAGTGATGAAACAGGTGCTTGCCCCAAACGCTGGCGCGCCGTAACACCCGCCCGTCCACCGCGGCCGCCGAACTGGCGAATCGGCCCTGGGGACTGGACACCGCGACTGGCGCACCGGCGAATCGGCGCTGGTGCAGCCGGGCCAGCCGGTGCAGGGTATGCCCTTCGGGCAATGGAAGTCTCTCAGGCCTGCGCGCCGGGCACCGGCGGCGCCTGGTGAGTCCGCTCGTACTCGGCAAGGATGTCGATACGCCGTTGGTGGCGTTCGGCTTTCGACCATGGCGTGGTGAGGAAGGCATCGACGAAGGTCAGCGCGTCTGCAACGGTGTGCATGCGCCCGCCAATACCGATCAGCTGCGCGTTGTTGTGCTGACGAGCCAACGAGGCGGTCTCGACGCTCCACGCCAGCGCGCAACGCGCGCCGGGGACCTTGTTGGCCGCGATCTGCTCGCCATTGCCCGATCCCCCGATGACGATACCCAGGCTGTCGGGGTCGGCCACCGTGCGTGTTGCAGCGTCAATGCAAAACGCCGGGTAGTCGTCCTCGGGGTCGTAGGTAAAGGCGCCGCAATCGATCGGCTCGTGTCCGGATGTCTTCAGGTGCTCGATGATCTGCTGCTTGAGCTCATATCCCGCATGGTCGGAACCCAGGTAGACCCGCATGCCCGACATCCTTCCCTGCCGGAACTCAGCGACGCAACGCAGGCCGGATTAGTCGAAGGCCGGAGGCTCGGTGCGAGTCCGCTTGAGCTCAAAAAAGTGTGGGTAGGAGGCAAAGGTCACCGAGGCGTCCCAGAGCTTGCCGGCCTCCTCGCCGCGCGGAATCTTCGAGAGGACGGGCCCGAAGAACGCGACGCCGTTGACGTGGATGGTCGGCGTGCCGACGTCGTCACCCACCGCGTCCATCCCGGCGTGGTGACTCTTCCGCAGCGCGTCGTCGTAGGCGTCGCTGGTAGCCGCAGCCGCCAGCTCCGCGGGCAGGCCGGCTTCGGCCAGCGACTCCTTGATGACCTCGTCGAGCTCTTTGTTGCCTTCGTTGTGAATCCGGCGACCCATCGCCGCATAAAGCGGGTCCAGCACGCCGGCACCATGGGCCTGCTCGGCCGCGATCGCCACCCGCACCGGCCCCCAGGCCCTCTTCATGTTTTCGCGATATTGCTCGGGCAGGTCTTCGCGGTTTTCGTTGAGTATCGCCAGGCTCATGACGTGGAAGTTCACCTCGATATCGCGAACCTTCTCCACCTCGAGGATCCAGCGTGACGTGATCCAGCACCACGGGCACAGCGGGTCGAACCAGAAATCAGCCACAGACTTTTCCGCCTTGTCGGGCATTACACAGTCCTCTCCATGAGAGTCAGAGTCGGTCAGAACACACCCTTCAACACAACCGTAGTAGCCGCGCGCCTGTTCCCGCTCAGGGTGCCACTGCCCCGGCACCGCTGCCACGCTTTAAGTTGGACGCGTGGCCCTTCCTAACCTCACCCGGAACCAGGCTGTCGAACGCGCCGCCCTGATCACTGTCGACAACTACCAGATCAACCTCGATCTCACCGACGGGAACGGCGGCCCGAGCGAACGAACGTTTCGCTCCACCACCACCGTGGTGTTCGACGCCCTGGCCGGCGCCGATACCGTCATCGACATCGCCGCCGACACCCTGCGCAGTGCCAGCCTCAACGGCCACGAACTCGACGTCTCCGGGTATGACGAATCGACCGGGATCCCGTTACGCGGACTGGCCAACCGCAACGTCGTCATCGTCGACGCCGACTGCGGCTACTCACACACCGGCGAGGGCCTGCACCGCTTCGTCGACCCGGTCGACGACGAGACCTACCTGTACTCGCAATTCGAAACCGCCGACGCCAAGCGCATGTTCGCCTGCTTCGACCAACCCGACCTCAAGGCCACGTTCGACATAAGGGTGACCGCACCCAAACACTGGAAGGTGGTCTCCAACAGCGCGTGCACGACCGTCACGGAGGACGGCGCCAACGCGGTGCATACCTTCGCCACCACCCCGCGGATGAGCACCTACCTGGTGGCCCTGATCGCCGGGCCGTACGCCGTCTGGGAGGACACCTACACCGACGAACACGGCGACATCCCGTTGGGCGTCTACTGTCGGACCTCGCTGGCGCAACACATGGACGCCGAGCGGTTGTTCACCCAGACCAAGCAGGGATTCGGCTTCTACCACAAGCACTTTGGTCTGCCCTACGCGTTTGGCAAGTACGACCAGCTGTTCGTCCCCGAGTTCAATGCCGGCGCAATGGAAAACGCGGGCGCGGTGACGTTCCTCGAGGACTATGTCTTCCGCAGCAAGGTAACCCGGGCTTCGTACGAACGGCGCTCCGAGACGGTGCTGCACGAGATGGCGCACATGTGGTTCGGCGACCTGGTCACCATGACCTGGTGGGACGACCTGTGGCTGAATGAGTCGTTCGCCACCTTCGCGTCGGTGCTGTGCCAAAGCGAGGCAACCGAATTCAAAGAGGCCTGGACGTCGTTCGCGAGCGTAGAAAAGTCGTGGGCATACCGTCAGGACCAAATGCCGTCGACGCACCCCATCGCCGCCGATATCCCCGACCTGGCCGCGGTCGAGGTGAATTTCGATGGAATCACTTACGCCAAGGGCGCTTCCGTACTCAAGCAGCTGGTCGCCTACGTTGGGCTACAGCAATTTCTGGCCGGGCTGCGCGACTACTTCCGGGCGCACGCATACGCGAACGCCACCTTCGACGATCTGCTCGCGGCTCTGGAGAAGGCCTCCGGTCGCGACTTGTCGAATTGGGGCCAGCAGTGGCTGAAAACCACCGGGCTCAATACGCTGCGGCCCGACTTCGATGTCGACGCAAACGGCAAGTTCACCCGGTTCGCGGTGACCCAGAGCGGCGCCGCGCCGGGTGCTGGCGAGACCAGGGTCCACCGGCTGGCTATCGGCATCTATGACGATGATCTTTCTGCGGCTTCTGGGGGCACCGGCAAGCTGGTGCGGGTCCATCGGGAGGAGCTGGACGTCGAGGGCTCGGAAACGGATGTCCCTGCGCTGGTTGGTGTTTCGCGAGGCAAACTGATTCTGGTCAACGATGACGACCTGACCTACTGCTCATTGCGGCTGGACGCCCAGTCGCTGCAGACGGCGCTTGAGCGGATCGCCGACATCGCCGATCCGCTGCCGCGCACGCTGGTGTGGTCGGCGGCATGGGAGATGACCCGCGAGGCCGAACTGCGTGCCCGCGACTTCGTGGCGCTGGTGTCGGGCGGGATACACGCCGAGACCGAGGTCGGGGTGTTACAGCGGCTGCTGGTGCAGGCACAGACGGCGCTGAGCTCCTATGCCGAACCGGGCTGGGCCCGCGAGCATGGCTGGCCGCAGTACGCGGACCGGTTGCTGGAATTGGCGCGCGCCGCTGTGCCCGCATCGGATCACCAGCTGGCCTTCGTCAACACGCTGTGCTCGTCGGTACTGTCGCCCCGGCATGTCGAGATACTGGCGGGCTTGCTCGACGATGACCCAGCCGCGCTGGGACTGGCGGGCGTGAATGTCGATACCGACCTGCGCTGGCGCATCGTGACCGC
>DATMMZ010000167.1:0-10072 GCA_035569455.1 Mycobacterium sp.
ATTCAACGCGCTTGACATCACCCTGCCGATGCCCCCGCGCTGGACTCAGGTGCCGGATCCCAATGTGCCCGATGCGTTCGCGGTGATCGCGGACCGGCTCGGCAGCAGCCTGTACACGTCGAACGCGCAGGTGGTGGTGTATAAGCTGGTCGGCAACTTCGATCCCACAGAGGCCATCACACACGGCTTTGTCGACAGCCAGCAACTGCTCGGGTGGCAGACCACGAACGCCTCTCTGGCTGATTTCGGCGGCTTTCCGTCGTCAATCATCGAGGGCACGTACCGCCAAAACGATATGACGCTGAACACCTCGCGGCGTCACGTCATCGCCACGTCCGGGTCTGACAAATACCTGGTGTCATTGTCGGTGACCACCGCCCTTTCGCAGGCGGTCGCCGATGGCCCAGCCACCGACGCCATCATTAACGGCTTCCGGGTGGCCGCACCCGGGGCTGCGGCCCAGGCTCCGGCCCCAGTGGCCCCAACAACCGCGCCGCTCGGGCTCCCGGGGCAGCCGTCTGGCACCCCGCCGGTCGGGGTTCCCGGCCAGGCACCGGGTGTCGCAGCCCCGGTCGGGCTTCCCGGGCAGGCCGGTCTTTCCGGGCCGGCGCCGGCGGCCGGGCAGACGGCCGCCCAGCAGCCCGCGCCCAACCTGCTGGCCCTGGTGCCGGGGTTGCCGCCGCTGCCAAACCTGCACTTAAACCTGCTGGGGTCCCCGCCGCGCTGACTGAGGGCCGGTACGGCGCGCCAATCGGGCGCCGGACTCGTATTGTGAGCCCATGTTGATCGCGGGCGTGCTGTGCGTGTGTGCGGCTGTGGCATCGGCCGGGTTCGGGGCCTGGTCGCTCTCGCAGAGCCAGGCCGCTGAAACCACTGCCACCATTGCCAGCACTGCCACCACTGCGCTGGCGCTGCGCGCCATGGCGCCGACACAACTGGCGGCCGCAGTAATGCTGGCCGCCGGCGGGGTGGTGGCGCTGGCCGCGTCCGGGCACACCGCTCTGGTTTTGCTGATCGTTTGTGTGACCGGCGCCCTGGGCACGCTGGCTGCCGGTTCGTGGCAGAGCGCGCGATTCGCGCTGCGCCGGGAAGCGGCAGCAGCCGATTGTGGGGGCAACTGCGTCGGCTGCACGCTGTCCTGCCGTTGAATCCCCTGCTCCGAGCGTCGTGCTGAAGCGGCTAACGGCGATTCCGATCGACGCCTTTCTGCTGGCGCTCGCGGCGACGGTGGGCCTAGCCGCCTTGCTCCCGGCACACGGCGCGGCCGCAGAGGCTGTGTCCGTCGCGGCGAAAGCGGCGATCGCATTGCTGTTCTTTCTCTACGGCGCCCGGTTGTCGCCGGAGCAGGCCTGGCACGGGGTGCGGCAGTGGCGACTGCATTTGCTGGTTCTGACCACCACGTTCGTGATTTTCCCGATGCTGGGGGTGGCCGCGCGGGCATTGGTGCCGTCGGTGCTGACCATGGACCTGTACCACGGCGTGCTGTTTCTATGCCTTGTCCCGTCGACGGTGCAGTCATCCATTGCGTTTACTTCGATCGCGCGGGGGCACGTCTCCGCCGCCATCGTCAGCGCATCGTTGTCCAACATCTTTGGCGTGGTGCTTACCCCGCTGCTGGTCCTGTTGTTGATGGACACCGCCGGTGCGCCCCCGGTCAGTGGCAGCGCGGTCGGTGACATCGTGTTGCAGCTATTAGTGCCGTTCGGGGTGGGGCAGCTGGCGCGGCCATGGATCGCCGCGGCGATCGCCCGACACGCGGTGCTGCTCAAGGTGGTCGATCGCGGCTCCATCCTGCTGGTGGTGTACACGGCCTTCTCGATGGGCGTGGCGCGGGGAATTTGGGCCAGCGCCGATCCGTGGGAGTTGGTCTCGGTCGCCATCGTCGTCACCGTGCTGCTTGCGGTGGTGCTGGTTTGCACCAGGGTCATCGGCCAACTGGCCCGGCTCGACCGCGGCGACAAGATCGTGCTGCTGTTCTGCGGCTCGAAAAAGAGCCTGGCGTCCGGCCTTCCGATGGCGCTGGTCCTTTTCCCTTCCGCCACAGTCGGTTTGAGCATGTTGCCACTGATGATCTTCCATCAGGTCCAACTGGTCGTCTGCTCGGTGATCGCCAGCAGGCTCGGGCGGGCTGCGCAAACCGGCCCGGAAACTACTCCGGAAACGGGAGCAAACTCGGCGTCGGGGCAGCCGGTGGGGGAGGAGCCTTAGTTCCGGCTGACGTCGATCGGGTGGGTAGCTAGCAGCGAAAGCGGCAGCGGTTGCCGACGCAGGACCTGTCCCCAAAGGTCGGCTCTCGGCCCGACCAGAAGGTCAGACGGCAACGCCGACAACACAATCCAATCATCGCGCTCGATCTCACCCTCCAGCTGACCGATGGTCCAGCCGGAGTACCCCGCGAAGATGCGCACCCCCTCCACCACGGGTGCGATCAGGTCAGGTTCGGCGTCCAGGTCGACCATCACCATCCGGCCGGCCACGTGCCGCAGGCCCAGCACACCGTTCGAATCGGCGCCTGCCCGCAGCGTCGCCAGGCAAAGGGCCGCGTCGCGCTTCACCGGCCCTCCGATGAACATCGTCTTCGGCTTCGCCGCCAGTTTGGCCCACTGGGGCAGCACGTTGTAGACCGCGGTCTCGCTGGGCCGGTTGAGCACAACGCCCAAAGTGCCGCCTTCGTTGTGCTCGACGATGTAAATTACGCTGCGCCGGAATGTCGGCTCGAGAAGATCGGTGTTGGCCAACAGCAACGTACCCGCACGCACCCGCTGGGCGGCGGGTGCAATGTAGTCCTCGGGATCTTCGGGCGGTGGCACCCCACCATCATGGCACCCCGGGCAGCATCACTGGGGCAAACGATGACGGCCCGCGAATATTTGTAATGTGGTTGGGGCGGCGCAGCCCCAGGCACGCCCGGAGCGTGGAAGTTGGTTCTGTGACTCAAACCCGGATGCACTCGCGCGCACCCGTCGATGTATGGCGTTCGCTGCGCAGTTTGCCCGACTTCTGGCGACTGCTGCAGGTGCGCATGGCGAGTCAGTTCGGCGATGGCCTCTTCCAGGCGGCGCTGGCCGGAGCCCTGCTGTTCAACCCCGACCGGGCCGCCGACCCGATGGCGATCGCGCGCGCCTTCACGGTGCTGTTCTTGCCTTACTCGCTGCTGGGGCCCTTCGCCGGGGCACTGATGGACCGGTGGGATCGACGGCTGGTGCTCGTCGGCGCCAACGTGGGCCGTCTGGTTCTGATCGCCGCGATCGGCACGATTCTGGCGGTCGGGGCCGGCGAGTTGCCGCTGCTGATTGCAGCGCTGCTGGCCAACGGACTGGCCCGGTTTGTCGCGTCCGGCCTGTCGGCGGCACTGCCCCACGTAGTGCCGCGCGAACAGGTGGTCACCATGAACTCGGTAGCCACCGCATCGGGGGCTGCCGCGGCATTCCTGGGCGCCAACTTCATGCTGTTGCCCCGCTGGATCGTCGGGCCCGGCGATCGGGGAGCCTCGGCGATCATTTTCACCGTCGCGATTCCGGTCGCGATTGCGTTGCTGCTGTCTTTTCGGTTTGGGCCCCGCGTCCTCGGCCCGGACGACACTCGTCGCGCGATCCACGGTTCAGCCGTCTACGCGGTGATCACCGGCTGGCTCCACGGTGCGCGTACGGTCCTGCAACTTCCCACGGTCTCGGGCGCGCTGTCCGGCTTGGCCGCCCACCGGGCGGTGATCGGCATCAACTCGCTGCTGCTGTTGTTACTGGTCCACCACATGAAGACACCCGCGGTCGGCGGGCTCGGTACTGCGCTGGTGTTTTTCGGCGCGGCGGGGCTGGGGGCCTTCCTGGCTGCGGTGCTGACCCCGCCCTCGGTGCGCCGGTGGGGGCGCTATGCCACGGTGAATGGTGCGTTGGCGGCGTCTGCGATCGTCCAGGCCGCCGGCGCCGGGCTGGTGCTACCGATCATGGTGGTGTGCGGCTTTCTGCTTGGCGTGTCCGGCCAGATGGTCAAGCTGTGCGCCGACTCGGCGATCCAGATCGACGTCGACGACGCGCTGCGCGGACATGTGTTCGCCGTGCAGGATGCGCTGTTCTGGGTGTCGTTCATCGTCGCGATCACCGTCGCGGCGATCTTGATTCCCGATGACGGCCACGCACCCGCGTTTGCGCTGTTCGGGTCCGTGCTCTACCTGGTCGGGCTGATGGTTCACGCCGTTGTCGCACGCCGCCGGCCCGCGAATAATCGCTACGGGAGGCAATGATGGCGGGACCCGGGCCGGTGGTGGACGACCTGCGTGCCGAAAGCGACGACCTCGACATCCTGGTGGCGCCGCTTCCGGCCGCGCGGTGGGCGGATCCGACGCCTGCGCCCGGGTGGACCATCGCACACCAGATTGGGCACCTGTTGTGGACCGACCGGGTCTCGCTGCTCGCGGTCACCGACGAGGCAGGGTTCGCCGAAGCGCTGGCCGCAGCGACGGCGGATCCGGGCGGCTTCGTCGACGCGGCCGCCGAGGAACTGGCGACGGTAGATCCGGCCGAACTACTTGCCGACTGGCGAGTCACCCGCGGGCGGTTGCACGAGGCGCTGCTGGCGGTTCCCGACGGTCGCAAATTGCCGTGGTTCGGGCCGCCGATGAGCGCCGCGTCGATGGCCACCGCGCGGTTGATGGAGACCTGGGCGCACGGACTTGACGTCGCCGATGCCCTTGGTGTCAAACGGCCCGCCACTGAACGGCTGCGGTCAATCGCGCATCTGGGGGTGCGCACCCGCGACTACGCGTTCTTCGTCAACAATTTGGCTCCGCCGGGCGAGCCGTTCCTGGTCGAGCTGCGTGGACCCGGCGGCGATATCTGGTCTTGGGGACCGCCCGAGGCCGCTCAGCGGGTCACCGGTTCCGCCGAGGACTTCTGCTTCCTGGTCACCCAACGGCGTGCGCTGTCCACCCTGGCCGTCACGGCCAACGGTCCTGACGCACAGCACTGGCTAACTATCGCGCAAGCCTTCGCCGGCCCTCCCGGCCCCGGTCGATGAGCGCGCGTAGCGCGCGAAGAGAGCCGGGGCCCAACGACCCAAGCCCCGGTCGATGAGCGCGCGTAGCGCGAACGTCACTGCAGTTGTCCGCCATACCTTGCCTGGTTGTCGGCCTCTGCCTCTTCGCGCAGCGCTGCGATCGCGAGGTTCAACCTGTCAGTCAACTCGCCGTGGGCATAGCCGGTGACGCCCGGATGTAGCGTCAACTGGACCAGCCTGCCATCGGAATTTGCAACCGCCTGAATGTCGCCGAGATCCACGCTGTACGTGACGGTTTCGGCCTGCGCGACAAGGGCTTCCCACTTGTCGGCCGCCTCGCTCAGCTCCCGCAGAACCGATTCGACGAGATCTCGGTCTTTCAGGTCGCTCCGCTCGCTGCGACTGCCCGACCCCGACACGATGACAGTATGTCGACCGCCCTAACCAGCGTCAATTCATAATCGGGGCTCATGTTTCGGCGCGTGAGACTGCCCGTGACGCCACCGGCCACCCCTGCTGAACAACCGAGTCTTCACGGATTCGCGGCCCATCCGCTGCCCGGCGGTGTGTCGAGTTTCTGGAACCAGGTGAAGTGATAGTTCGCGGATATCGAGTCCCCGCAGACGATGCGTTCGGTGGCGGCCACCAGCACACAGTTGAGCAGGAGTGTGAGATCGACGTCCGGATACTGGTCCAGCACCTGGTACCGCGCGGTATCAAGGTGCACCCGCAGTAGGTCGGCTTCGTCCTCGACCACGCCGGTTCCCGCGGCAGCGGCCTTCGCTAACGTGTGCACTATCCGCGGCATTCCGTCGCGCCAGTGCGTGGCGTGACTCAACTGCCATCCCAGATCTTGAACGGCTGGCAACTCGCGGGGCTGCACCGAGAACTGTGTCGCGGCGAAGTCGATCGACCAGCCCAGGGGATCGCCGGGAGTGTAGGTCGCGGCGCGCGCCGAATCGCCGATCAGTGCGGAGACTTTGCCGATGCGTCGTCCGGGTTCCAACAGCCGCACGCCGGCAGGCAGCTTGATACCCGGTGGTATCCAACCGTGGGCGAGGTCGGTGACCAATACCGTCGTGCCGTCCTCGTGATCGCCGACCGCCCAGTTCAGTCTCGGTTCCTGACGGGCTACGAACGCGACAAGCCGCCGCAACCTGGCGGCGTCGGATTCCGATTCGGCGGCGGTAGTCTCCGGGACGTCCGGGCCCTCCGGAGCCTGCGTGGCCTCCGTTTGCGGTGCCGTGACGGTTGCGCCGACGGCAGGGTCTCGATCCTCAGCCACCGCAGCTTCGGGTTCGTCGTCGTAGTCGACTACGAGCGGCTCGTGGTGACGGTTCTCGGTCATCTCCGGCGCATCGAAAGCGGGCTCCACCATCGCGATGACGGGTATGACTTGTGTCTCATCGATATCCGCCCCTGCGAGATCGTCGTCAGCATGTCGCGGGGATCGCACCCGCCCCCCGGCCGCCGCCGTGCGTAGCTGACGAACTGTCGACTCGACTCGCCGCACGGCACGGGCACGGGCTTCGTTGATCACTCGGGCCTCTTCTACCTGCCGGGCCGAATCAGCCATCCCCGCCCGCCTGATGATCTTGAGCTCATCGTTGGCGCTACTTGTTATCCTCTCCAGGTCGGCATTGAGATACTCTGCCAGCGTGGCGGTTTCGGCCGTGGCCATCGAGAGCTCTGCAGGCCAGAGCCCACCTATCACCCAGGGGGTGCAATCGACAGGAGAGCTGAAGGTGGGAATCGCAAGGGATTCCCTTGTCGCTCTCCGGAGACGCTGGCGCGCCGTTTTCCGACCGAAGATCGCCACCCGGTAAGCGTACCGGCTTCTGGCGCTACCGTTTACCGCCCCCGTCAGGCCCAGTCAGGCGGTGAATTGTGCGCCTGCCCAGGCCTGGGTAGCGTGGGGATATGGGCGATTCTGCGCTGCAGCAGCAACTCGACGAGGTGCGTGCGCTGCTCCACCGCGCGCGAGAGTTGTTCGGCGCCAATCCCATCGAGCCGCCAGCCGATATCGCACCAGATCCCGATACGGCCAAGACCTGGCTGCTTTAGGCCGTCAGCCCGTTTAATCCGCGCCTTTGCGGCGGCGGCGCAGTTGATGCGCCAGCAGCTTCTCGATCGCCGCGTCGAGATCGTGGGGGGTCGGAACCTCCGCGGACGGGGTGTGGCCGGCCACAACGATTTCGTTGCGCACTTCCAACAACGCTTTGAGACATGACACATCGGCGGTAAGCAGGATGGCCTGCGCCAAAGTCTCGGCGTCGGTGTCCATCGCCTCCGCGCTCAGAGCAACGCTGTGCATGTATCCACCGCGGCAGGAGCGGACCAGGATGTGTCCACTCGGGTGCACGGTGTCAAAGGCGGGATTGGCGTCTGTCATCGACCGCCGTCGATGATGCCGCCGAGGTTGCGTGCCGCCTCTTCCTCGTGCTGGTCCCACATCGTCGCCGACATCCTCAGGTTGTGTGCCATATCGGCATGATTGTCGGCTTGTTGCTCGTAGCACCGCCGTCGTAGTTCAAGCAGTTCGCGGCCGGCTTCGCGCAGCTCACCGAAGATCGGCCCGAGTGAAGTCCAGACTCTCCTGGATCGCGGGGTGCGATGACGGGACGGTCCGCAAATAGTCGGAGGTCTGCTGGTGATGAACAGCGGCTTCCCGCAACTGCGCGGGCACCACATGGATTCGATCTACCATCCGCTGTCTCCTGTTCATTCGCCGGTGGTGAGGCCGGGCTCACTCTTGTCGGGCGGTCGACGTCGCCGCCGGCCGGGTTGGGGTCGGTGTGTCGGTCCGCGCCGGCGCGGTCGCGGTCGCCGGCCCCAGCTTTACAGGCGGGTGCTCCCAGCCTAGAAAGCTCGGCCCGGTCACGGTGGCGATGTGCTGAATCTGGCCGTCAAGAAGCGCTTTACCGTGGCCAAGGGCAAGCGCGTGGCGGTCGGTGAATATGCCGATATCTCCAGGAATGACCCGCAGCGGATCAATCGGATTGGTGACCGCCGTCGCCGGCGGGGGGATGGTGATTCCTTGTTGATGGAAGGCATCTGCGATCGGTGTTCCACCAACCGCGGCCTCGATGGCCGCCGCCAACTGGGGGCTGCCAGCCGTCACTGTCTCACCGTTGGGCAAGGTGAAGGTTGTCGGACCCGCCGGCGGCGATTCGGGCTTCTCGCCGGACGATTCCTTTCCCTCAGCGTCTTTGTGACCATCGGATTCGTCTGACGGTGCATGGTCCTTCGAGTTCGGATCCGCGGATGCCAGGTGCCCTTCGTCGACATCCGTCGGTTCGCGTTCGCTGCCGTCAAGCAGTCCGGAAAGCGGGAGCCCACCCGCGCTACTCCAACCTGGGATGGAGCCTGGCGCTGAGAACCCGCCCGGCAGCGATCCCGCGCCGAGACTCGGAATGCTCGGCATCATCGGCGTCATCGGCATCGCGGATGGCGGCGGGGCCGCTGTCGGATCCTGCGCGGGTAGCTCGCCGGCCAGCACGCCGGCATCGTCAAGCAGCGAATCAAGGTATGGATCCGCTCCCGCGTCGGGCGATGCCGCGGGCCGCTGTCCAGCGCCGGTCGGGGATGAATCATCGGGAGCGGCGGCTGCCGGTGGCCGTTGGTTGGGAGCGGGTTCATTTTTCGAGGCGTCATACAGCGATGTCCACGCGGCCATCAGCGCTGACTTCGACGTGTCATCCAGGCTCGCGTTCGCAACCACGGCACGGATGTCCCTGAGCTTGCTGATGAGGAAGCGCTGGAAATCACGCGCTCCCGCCGGGGTGTCCAGATCTGATCGCGTTCGTACCGCCGCTTCGGTTTCTTGCTGCAGCTTGTTGAGCGCTTCGCTACCCTCGACGGTCTGTAAGTGTGCATTCAGGATTGCCGAGATGACTTGCATGTCAAGTTGAGAACTCGCTGAATTCTGATGCGCCAGAGCAGCTTCGGCGTCTGCGATAGCTTTGGCGGCCTCGCCTTGCTGGGGTTCAGGTGACGTCGGCGGTGCGCCTGCTGTGCGCGGAGGTACGCGCGGATCTCCCGGCATCGCCCCGGGCGCCGGGCCGAAGAGGTCCGGATGTTGTTGGCGGATCTTGCTGACAAGCGTGTCGAGTTGTTCCGGACGTGTCATCGGGTTGACGACGGCGAACACCTCATGCGGCGTCAGCCCCGTCTGCCATGCGTTCGGATCGCCCGTGCGGTCCCGCACATATTTGACCGCGGCGAGTAAGTCCATGTACGTCGACATTCGTCTAGCCAAACGGCGCTACGCCCGCTGCGGGCGGTGTCGCGACCCCTCCATGCCGGGTGAGAGTACTGAAGCATGGTTCCGCCGACAATTCACCTCGCTGAGGGCTGTGAGCGAATAACCAAGCGGGTATCGCGCTAGCCCGCAGGCGGTGCGTAGTGTGCCCGCAGGCTCTGCAATACAGCGCTTTTGGCGCGGTCGAGTTCGTGCGCATGCGCAACCACTGCCGCGATCTCCCGTTGTTTGGCAACGAGAAATTTTTGAAATTCACGCGCGCCCATAGGGGTGTCGATGGCGGGGTCGGCCTGGCCCGACACCACCCGGTCGATCTCAGCGGCGATCGCATCGAGCCGATTGACGCTCTCGCGCATCACGGCATGAGCGCTGGCAAGCGCCTCGGCCAGCACCCGGTCGGCGTCGGCAACCGTACCGTGCAGCCTCGCCATCGCTGCCTGGCGTGCCTGGATGGCGTCTAGCGACGATCCGGCCTGCTCCGACATGGGTTCAACCTCCTCAGAACGGCCGACGGATCTGCACGTTGCTGCCCAGCGGACTGATTCGCACCGACGCACCCGAGTACGGCGCTTCGACAACCAGATTGTTGCCGATCGCCAGCTGCACATGTCCGGCGTGTGGGAAGACGAGATCGCCCGGCCGAACTTGCCAGCGCGGCACTGGGATTCCATCGTTTATCTGCTGATAGGTGGTGCGGTCCAGCCGAATACCCGCCTGCGCGTAGGACCACTGCACCAGCCCGGAACAGTCGAACTGGTCAGGACCGGTTGCGCCCCAGACGTAAGGACGGCCCAGTCGCGACAACGCGGCGCGCACCGC
>DATMMZ010000168.1:0-51812 GCA_035569455.1 Mycobacterium sp.
ACTTCTTCCCCTCACCGAACATCACACCTAGTGCACTCAGGTCACGAGTTGGTAACGGTAGATGGTTAGGTCGCCTAACTGGGGCAATTTCGTGGCGGACGGCCGTCGCATAACGCCCGACGCGATGTGAGACTCGATTCATGGTGATTGCCCGGTGATGGGCTTACACAAATTAACCGCCGGAGACGGATACATGTACCTGATCCGGCAGGTCGCCGCCTCCGATTCCACCAAACGCGGCCGTGCGAGCCTCACCGATTACTACAGCGCCAAAGGCGAAGCCCCCGGCACCTGGACGGGCCGCGGACTAGCCGCGCTAGGCCGGCCCGCCTCCCGCGACGGCGCCGATCCGCTCGTCGCCCAGCTATGGGGGGTACTGCACGGCTCCCAGGTCAGCGAAGACCAAATGAAAGCGCTATTCGGAGAGGGATTGCACCCCAACGCCGACCGAATCACCCGCCATCTCACCGGCGTCGGCGTCGCCAAAGCCGGCGCGATCGCCGCCGCACGCCTGGGCCGTCCATTCCCGATCAACGACAAAGAAAACCGGTTCATCACACGCTTGCGAGAGGCCTACCGCGACTACAACACCACAGTCGGAAACGACCCCCAAGCGAAGCTATCCCCCGACATCCGGGCCCGGATCCGCACCGCGGTGGGCCGAGAAATGTTCGCCGAAACCTACGCCCGCCCCCCAGCAGATGACCGCGAACTCTCCGGCTTCATCGCCAGCAATTCCCGGGCAGCCACCACCGCCGTGGCCGGCTACGACCTGACGTTCACCCCAGTCAAATCCGTGTCGACTCTGTGGGCCATCGCGCCGCCGCCGATCGCCCGCACCATCGAGGACTGCCACCATCAAGCCGTAGCCGAAACTCTCGAATTTCTCGAAGAACACGCCGCGTTTTCCCGCATGGGCGCCCACGGTGTCGCCCAAGTCAACACCACCGGATTGATCGCCGCCGCCTTCGATCACCGCGACTCACGTGCGGGGGACCCCAACCTGCACACCCACCTGGTGATCAGCAACAAGGTGCAAGTCATTGGCCCAGATGGGACACCGCGCTGGCTGGCCTTGGACGGCACCCCACTGCATCAAGCCGTCGTCGCCGCATCGGAGTTTTACAACACCCGCAATGAGGCCCTGCTCATCGCGAAACTGCGCGCCCGCTTCGCCGAAGTGCCCACCAAACCAGGCAGACGGCCCGTACGCGAAATCGTCGGCATCCCAGCAGAACTGAATGAAAAATTCTCCTCGCGCAGCGGCGCGATCGAGCATCGCGTCGGGCAACTGGCCAAACAATTCCAAGTCGCCCACGGCCGCGAACCCACCGTGGTGGAAATGCTGGCGTTGTCCCAGCAAGCGACCCTCGAAACCCGGCAAGCCAAACACGAACCACGCTCGTTGGCCGAGCAGCGCCACGCCTGGCGCACCCAAGCCATCGAAGTCCTCGGCAGCCAGCGCGCGCTGACGAACATGATCGCCGACATCACCAATCAGGCTGTCACCCAACATGTCGCAATCACCGACGCCTGGGTACACGAGCAGGCCGCCGCGGTCATCGCCACCGTCTCCGAAGCCCGTGCCACCTGGATGGTTAATCATGTCCGCGCCCAGGCCCAACGAGTGCTGCGTTACGCCGACCATCCCGGCGGCCCGCAGGTAGCCAACCGCATCGTGGCGGCCGCCCTTTGGCAGCACAGCGTTGCGTTGACCACCCACGCAGACACCGAGAAAAACGAGCCAGCGGCGCTGCGTCGCCGCCACGGCTCCAGCGTCTACACCCGCCACGACTCCACCGTCTACACCAGCACCGACATCCTGGCCGCTGAGCGGCGGATTTTGGCCGCCGCAGGGTTGCAGGACGGCCGCACAGTCGATGACACCAGCATCGGTTTGGCGCTGCTGGAATACCAGGCCAACCAGGAACTGGAGCTCAACGCCGGGCAAGTGGCTCTCGTACGCGAAATGGCGACCTCCGGTGCCCGCGTCCAGCTCGCGTTGGCGCCCGCAGGCACCGGCAAAACCACCGCGATGGCCACCCTGGCCGCCGCGTGGCGCAACGCCGGCGGCAACGTCATCGGGCTCGCCCCCTCCGCCGGGGCGGCCGAAGTCCTGGGCGAGGATCTGGACGCTCCCACCGACACTATCGCCAAACTCGTGCAGCTCACACAAACGCGCGGCGGGCAACCCGCGCCCGCCGATGACCCGGCCCGAAAATGGTTTGACGCCATCGACTCTGGCTCCCTGCTCATCGTCGACGAAGCCGGCATGGCCTCCACTTTGGACCTCGACACCGTGATCGCCCACGCGCTGGCGCGCGGGGCCAGCGTGCGTCTCATCGGCGACGATCAACAGCTCGCCTCCATCTCGGCTGGCGGCATTCTGCGTGATCTCGCCGATCGCCATGAGACCGTCACCCTGAGCACCGTTGTGCGGTTCACCCACCCCGAAACCGGGCCCGCCGAAGCCGCCGCCAGCCTGGCCATCCGCGCCGGTGACCCCTCCGGCATCGGCTTCTACATCGACCACCACCGCGTCCATGTCGGCGCCGACGCCACCGCGGCCGACATGGCCTACCAAGCCTGGGCCGCCGACATCGCCGCGGGCCGCGACTCCATCCTGTTAGCCCCCACCAACCCCCTGGTGGCCGAGCTCAACGAGCGTGCCCGGCTAGACCGTTTGGCGCACACCACAAACCACAACAGCGACCCGGCATCAGCGGCCACTGTCACACTGGCCGACGGCTTGACCGCCTCGGCCGGAGACTGGATCGCCACCCGCAAAAACGCCCGCTGGCTGCGCACCGCACAACGCGGCACATGGGTCAAAAACGGGCACCGCTGGATGATCCGCACCGTCCACGACGACGGCTCGCTGACTGTGGTTCCGCTGCGCGGTCGCGCCACACCGGTACGGCTGCCCGCCCGCTATGTGTCCACCTACACCACCTTGGGCTACGCCAGCACCATCAACGCCGCCCAGGGCATGACCGCAGGCGGACGCGACATCGAAGGCACCTGCCACACCGTCATTTCCGACCGCCTGAACCGCCGACAGCTCTACGTCGCCGGCACCCGCGGGCGCACCGAGAACCACTTCTACGGTTCCACCGCCGAAGCCGACCCGCACCGCATTCTGGCGCCCAAAGCCACCCACCCACCCACCGCCGTCGACATTCTGTCCGCGATCCTGGCCCGCGACGGAGCCCAACTCTCCGCCCACAGCGCCGCGGCCGCCGAAGCCGACCCGTTCACCCGCCTGCACCGTGCGGCCGCCATGTACGCCGACGCCCTGACCGCCGGCGCCGAACAGCATGCCGGCACTGCGGTCATGTCCCGTATCGACGCCGCAGCAACGGCCTTGGGAGCACACGTCACCGAGGCTCAAGCATGGCCCGTGTTGCGCCGCAACCTTGCCCTGCTGGCCATCGAAGGACACGACCCCGTGGCCGTCCTGCACGACGCGGCCAGCACCCCGCTTGGCAAGGCCCACGACGCCGCCGCCGTGCTCGACTGGCGCTTACCCACTTCCACTCCCGCAGGCCCAGAGCAGGTAGGACCGCTGCGCTGGCTGCCCGCCACACCCGACGTGCTCGCCGACCACCCGCAGTGGGGCCCCTACCTACACCAGCGGGCACAATTAGTCGCCGAGCTGGCCGACCAGGTCCGCGACACCGCCCGCGCCTGGGACCCCAGCACCGCGCCCACGTGGGCGCGCCCACTAGTCGATCAGCGCAGCGCACTCATGGCCGAAATCGCCGTCTTCCGCGCCGCCCATGACGTCGATCCCGCCGACACCCGCATCACCGGACCCGAACAGCACGCCAACCGCTCGGCCATGGTCCAACAACTCATCCACACCCGCCTTGACGCCGACCTCACCCGCGCCGGCACCGACACCGCCCGCTGGCGCCAGCTCGCCGACAACATCGACACCCACATCGTCGACGACCCGTTCTGGCCCCGGCTGGCCACCCACCTCGACGACGCTGCCCGAGTCGGCGCCGACGTCGCCGCACTCCTCGGCGAGGCCATCACCGCGCACGGCCCGCTGCCCGCAGAAATGCCCGCCGCGGCCCTGTGGTGGCGCCTTGCCGGCACCCTGGCACCCCCCTCGCTCGAACGCGCCGACACCAAACTGCGACCGCCCTGGACCGCCGAACTGCACCACCTGTTGGGCACCCGAATCGCCGAAGCCATCGTCACCGACCCCGCCTGGCCCGGCCTTGTCGCCGCCGTCGCCGCCTCCGACTGGCCCCCAGCCGACCTGCTCGCCGCAGCCGCAGACCACCTGCACGACATCGCCGCCACCCAAACGCTGCGCCCCGACGAATACGCCCGCCTGCTCACCTACCGCATCGAACTGCTCACCCACCACGCCGCCACCATCGACCCCGACATCCCCCACCCCGCCGAACAGGCCGAAACACCGGCTGCCGGTACCGAACCCGACCCACACGCCCGCGACGTCGACCTGCCTGACGATCTGCACGAGCCACCACCAGACCCCTACGACTACCCCTACGGCTTCGTCGAAGACGACCTCGCCGGCCTCGACATTGATGATCTGCCCCGCCAGCGCGTCGCCGCGCCCGGACTCGTCGACGACATCGACATTCCCGCCCTGCGGGCCCGCCGCGACGCCGCCCAACACCACGCCCAACAACTCGCCGACGCCATCCTCAACGCAGCCGGCGGGCCCGCCGAACAAGCCGCCGGCCCCGAGCTGGCCGACCTGCACCGCCGCCTCCACGAGCAGCGCCCCTACCAGCAAGCACTCGCCCGCGCCCATACCCTGTGGGTGCACGCCCAAGACACCGCCGAACTACACCACCAGCTTCTTGACCAGCTCTCCGCCGCCGTCACCGCCGCCAACAACCGCGTCGACCACCAGGCCGCCACCCGCTACCAACAACACCGCGATCAGGTCACCGAGCAAACCCAGCGCATCAACACCGCCGTGCACACCGCCCGCACCCGCCTAGACACCGCCCGCGCAGAACTGATCGACGCCGCCGGCGGTGTCGACAACATCGTCACCGAACACCACATCCACACGCGCCGCGCGGCCGCCGTGCGCACCGACACCCAGGCCCTCAACGACGCGCGCCGGATCGCACGCGACCTCAACGACCAGTTGTCGCGAGCCGAAGCAGTAGCCGCGCGATCTTTCGCCCAAAACCCCGCGCACAGCTACGATCTGGCCGCCGACCTGCCTCAATTGCGCGCCGAAATCGCCTTCCTCGAGGCCGCCGCCACCACCAGCCCCGCCGCTCTCTACCACCCGCCCGACGCGGCCGTGGCCGGCCTGGACGAGACCCACCACAGGGCAGTGGCAGCCATCACCAGTAGCCCTCAAACCGTGCAGCCACTCCGGATACACGCCGGCGCAGATAAGCCCGCGGCGCTGGCCGCGCTGGCAGCCACCGCCCACCACCACAACAGCCGTATTCTTGCCCTGCCTGGCACCCCGGCCGCCGCCGACTACGCCGGCGCCAACCGCTACGCCGACACCACCGCCAACCTCGACGACGCCCGCACCAAACTGGACACCAACCGCTGGAAACTACCGCTGGGCAGCCTGATCGTCGTAGACGACGCAGACCACCTACAGCCAGAACAGCTGCGCTGGCTCACCCAAACCGCCGCGGCCACCAACACCAAACTGGTCCTTATCACCACCGCCGATAGCCGCGACCCGGCTCACACCCTGCTCGCCGTCCTCACCGACAACCTGCCCTCGGCACAACACATCGGCACCGCCGATCCCAACCGCCGCCAGAGCCCCACCGCCATCCAACGCGCCGAACACCACCTCGCCGCCACCAGCGCACCCACCATCACCCGCAACGAAGCCACCCAACTGCTCCAGCGGCGCAACCAACTCATCGACCGGCTCCGCGACATCGCCGACACCACAGCCCATATCGACGCCGTAGCCGCCCACCAGCAAGACCTCAACCGCGGCCGCGACCGCGGCACCGGGCTCGAACTCTAACCAGGCCAGAAGTCCGTTGGCGTGGTGCCCTCGAGGTGTTCTTCACCCTCTGTCATGTCGACAGTCCTTCCTGTGTGCTGATCACATCGTGTGTGGCTCCCTTCTGTTGGGTAGCCCGACAGAATCGCACAATCTCGGCCGAAATACACGTCAATTTTGCCCGCGTGTCGCCTGCCCGCCCGGCCACCTACACACGCAAGCCGGGTGCCCTACCCCGTTCGTTTGCCCCGCCGCTCCCGGCGGAATCTTTTGGAGCCCGCTGAGGTCCGGACAGCCGTCAAGCTGGCTGCAGCGCCGAAAATTTTCAACAAACGCCGATACGGACAAGCACCACTACGCTGAACACGCGTTCAGGCAGGCCAGCACGTTTTGCGCTGTGTGGACTTGTGGCCAAGAACAAGGGCTACCCTTCCGACCTGACCGACGCCCAGTGGGAGCTGATCGAGCCGCTGGTGCCCACCCCGCAAGGCGGGTGGTCGTCCGGCGATGCATTCGCAGCGCCGGATCGTGGGTTGGGACCGTAAAGTGCCTCCTAGGAGCTCAAATCGATGCGTAGGGTTAGTGGGCAAGTCCCCCCTCGGACACCCTTGTGACAAGTGGGGTCACCGCCCGAGACCAGACCACCGCGCACCCGATGCTGTAGGCCGTGTAGTCGTCAGAGCGCCGCGATCTGCTCCCGATACCGGCCAGATCAGTACGTGCCCGCGCCAATCCGGGCTAACGTCAATTACGTTGTTGCACAATGGCTTCCAGCTTACCAAACCGGTTACGAGCCGGGGTTCGCGGCAAGACCCGAGTTTGCCAAGTCGTCTCCAAACTTCGCCGACGGACGTAGGCTTTTGGCTAGTAGCCTGGAGTACGACCAATGAACCCACCAAGCTTTCTCCGGAGGACACCAGCGCGCACGTTCCGCGACCGCCATGAAGCCGGCCGCGCGCTGGCCGAGGAGCTCACGGCCTACCGCGGCCAGGATGGTCTGCTCGTTCTGGGGTTGGCTCGCGGTGGCGTTCCCGTTGGCTGGGAGATCGCCTCGGCACTGCACGCCGAGCTGGACGTGTTCCTGGTTCGCAAGCTCGGGGTGCCGCGGTGGTCTGAGCTCGCGATGGGCGCGTTGGCCAGCGGCGGCGGGGTCGTGATGAACGACAACGTGGTTTCCAGCTTGCACATCACCGACGAGCAGGTGCGCGATGTGATCGCCAGCGAGACGGTGGAGCTCGCGCGACGGGAGCGGGCCTATCGGGGTGGGCGCCCGCTCGCCGACCCGCACGGCAAAATCGTGATCCTGGTCGACGACGGCATCGCCACCGGTGCCAGCATGCTGGCGGCGGTCCGGGCCGTCCGGGCGGCCGGCCCGCAATCGATCGTGGTCGCGGTGCCCGTCGGGCCGCAATCAGCCTGCCGCGAGCTCGCCCGGGAAGCCGACGACGTGGTGTGTGCCACCATGCCGCCTGGCTTCGAGGCGGTCGGACAGGTCTATGGCGATTTTCACCAGGTCAGCGACGACGAAGTGCGCGAGCTGCTCGCCACGCCGACCACTGATGGCGCGTTAAAGGGTCGCTGAGGGCCACCAATAGGCTTACTACCGGCTTGCTTTACTTGCGCTCGTCACTTGCGCTCGTCACGGCGGCCTTCGGCGGATACCGCCGATTCCTCGCTCGCGTCGGTGCCGGCGTCCGTTGAGGACTCGTCAAGACCGGTTTTGGCGTCCGGTCCGCCTTCATCGGGGACTTCCTCCGGGTAGTCGACGTAGGCGGCCTCGCCGTCCCCGCCATCCCCGTCTTCGTCTTTGAGGTCGGCGTCAGGTCGCCGGCGTTCCTGCACTGCGTCGATGATCAGCAGCACCACACCCAGGACACTGGCCGCGATGCACACCCAGGCCACCAGTTCGTTGCTCGTGACGACCGCGAACACCAACGCGACTAGGCCAACCAGGGCCAATACCAGCGCAACGATCAACATCGGTCATCCTCCAGCCGACGAGCGGGACTGCCAGGTCTCGGGTGTGCCGACCTCGAAGCCAGGCGAGTGTCCGGCACGCTTCCCGGCTAGTTATTACCCCGGTTGAATTGGTCGAACCCACCAGCTTCCGCGCTGGAATCGACGGGCGCCGCCGATCCGCGCTGACCGAGTTCCTCAAGCTGAGATTCCAGATAGGTCTTGAGTCGGGTCCGGTACTCGCGCTCGAACGTACGCAGCTGCTCGAGGCGGCCTTCCAGCACCGTGCGCTGTTGGTTGATGGTGCCCATGATCTCGGAGTGCTTGCGCTCCGCGTCGGCCTGTAGGGCGTCGGCCTTCTCCTGGGCTTGGCGCAGCTGACTCTCGGACCGGGTTTGCGCATCGGCCAGCATCGCGTCGGAGCGTTGCCGGGCATCGGTGACGGTGGTCTCGGCGGTGTGCCGGGCCTCGCTGAGAATCTGGTCGGCGTTGGCACGGGCATCGGCCAGCATCTTGTCCGACTCGGCTTTGGCGCTGCTGGTGAGCCGGTCGGCGGTGTCTTGGGCCAAGGTCAGCACCCGAGCGGCCTTCATGGCCTGTTCCTCGTTCGTCCCCGCCGCCGCGGCCGCCACCGCCGCGGGCGCCGGCTTGACGGGCTCGGGTTCGGGTTCGTAGGCAGGAGCCACCGGGATGGGCTGAGCAATGGTAGGAGCGGCAGCACCGCCACCACCGCCGGCTGCCAGTTCCTGGTCCAGTTCCTCGATCCGCTGACGCAGATCGGAATTCTCTTCGATGAGCCGCGTCAGCTCGTTTTCCACCAAGTCGAGGAAGGCGTCAACCTCGTCTTCGTTATAACCACGCTTGCCGATGGGCGGCTTACTGAACGCCACGTTGTGGACGTCGGCTGG
Organism: Mycobacterium sp.; assembly: GCA_035569455.1. GTDB lineage: Bacteria > Actinomycetota > Actinomycetes > Mycobacteriales > Mycobacteriaceae > Mycobacterium. Next base: position 8,845 of record DATMMZ010000168.1, read on the forward strand.
TGTAAGCGGCATTGTTCGTCCCCTCAAGTTCCTGTTAAACGGATCTGGAAAGTGTAGAACGCAGTGGTAGCCATCGCGCAACTGCCGCCCATCCTGTCACACCAGACCCGGCGGTTGCCGATTAGGCCAATAAATAAGACCCGATTTCAAACACTAAGAGCAATAAAATCCCAATCCTTAGAATTTTAATATCGCGCGCATCAAACCGACGCCGAACCGTGGCCGAACCGTCGCCCGGACCCAGCCGGGCACGGCGCCGACGCGAATCTCACGCAGCGGCACCGAAGGCCAGTTGCATGCCGATGAACGCAACCAGCAGCAGCACCATGATGGACAGGTCGAAGCGCACCGCGCCGATGGTGAGTTGCGGGATGAGCCGGCGTAGCAGTTTCACCGGCGGATCGGTGATCGACATGATGATCTCCAGGATCACCACGGTGATACCGCTGGGACGCCAGTCACGGCTGAACGAGCGGATGAATTCAACGACGACCCGAGCGATGAGCAGCAGCCAGAAGATGAACAGCGCAAACCCAAGGATCTGAAAGAACAGCACCAACTAGAGCCCGACCTTATCGATGAGGATGATGAGAATGTCAGTCGCCGCCCGTATGCGCGGCAATCGCCAGCGTACCGACTCGAGCGGCGGGGACACAGCTCATCGCGATCCCATCGCGGGCCTGGTGAGCACCGACCCGGCGACCGGAGCGCCGGCCGACCAGGCTAGATAGCGGTCAGCCGGGCTATTGGTAAGCGTAGAAGCCGGTTTCAGCGATCCGGCGACGCTCCTCCGGGGTTACATCGACATCGGCAGGCGACAGCAGAAACACCTTGGTCGCCACCTTGTCGAACGAGCCGTGCAACGCGAATGCCAAGCCGGCGGCGAAGTCGACCAATCGTTTGGCATCGGCATTATCCATCGACACCAGATCCATGATGACCGGGGTGCCGTCCCGGAACCGCTCGCCGATGGTGCGAGCCTCGCTGTAGTCCTTGGGCCGCAGCGTGGTGATCTTCGACAGCGGATGGCCTTCCTCGAACATCATCGCCATCCGACGTGGGTCCATCGCCAACGCGCCGCGGGTGGAGTTGCGCAGCCACGACCCGAAGCGTGGGCGGCTCATTTCGGGCCGGTCGAACTCACGACCCCGGAAGTGCGGTTCCTCGCCGTAGCCGCCGCGATAGCTGCTGGGCGGCGGATAGTCGGGTTCGCGCGGGTCGTCGTAGTCGCGCCCGTCGTAGCGGCCGTACCCATCGTCAAAACGGGGGCGCGGGAAACCGCGGGAGGGAGCGCGGTCGTCGTAATACTCGTCTTCGTAGTCCTCCATCGGAGCCATACCGAAGTAGGCCTTCACCTTGTGCAGTGTGCTCATTGCTGTGATCCCCTTCTAAGCCTTGGGAGTACTGGTGTCTGTGATGAAGGTGTGACTACAGTGACTACTCACGGTGACCGTAGCCGCCGCGGACCCAATAGCGCGGTACCGACACGCACACAGGTCGAACCATGTTGGACGGCACGTTCGAGATCGTTCGACATGCCGGCGGACAGACCGACCGCGTTCGGGTGCGATTCCAGCACCCGGCTGTGCTCCGATTGCAGCCGGTCAAAGGCCTCGTCGGGATCCCAGTCCAGCGGCGGGATGCCCATCAACCCGACCAATTCCAGGCTCTTCGACTCCGCGACCTGCGCGCAAACCTCGTCGACCGCGCCGGGCGTCAGGACGTCAACGCCGCCGCGCGACACGTCGCCATCGAGACTGACCTGGACGTAGACGCGCAGCGGGCTCTCGCGGCGTCCGTCGGCCAGCGCCGTCGCGACCGCCCGATCGAGCGCCGTCGCCAACCGCGAACTGTCGATCGAGTGGGCCGTATGCGCCCACTGGGCCAGTGACCGGACTTTGTTGCGCTGAATCTGGCCCACCATATGCCAGTGCATGCCCCGCACATCCGCCTGCGGGTAAGAACCCGACAACCGTGCGAGTTCAGCTACCTTCTTGGAAGCTTCCTGCTCCCGCGATTCGCCAACGGCCCGACAACCCAATCGGGACAAAATCGCAACATCGGTTGCTGGAAAGAATTTGGTAATAGGTAGCAGTTCAATTTCGCCGACATTGCGACCCGCTGCTTCCGCAGCCGCCGCTAGTCGTGATCGCACCGCCGCCAACGCATGTGTTAATTCCGATTCGCGGTCGCCCTGGTTTCCCTGGGCTGGCGTTCCCCCCGCCATGGCGGTCATTCCATCCAAACCAGCGACGCCAGCCGCCCGGTTGGCGCACCCCGGCGATGGCTGAACAGGGTCGGGTCGGCCACCGTGCAGCGCGGATCGACATCGATCGACGTGACACCCAAATCGCGTAGTTGACAAGCGATTCCGGCTCGAAGGTCGAGTCCGGGAGTTCCGGCCGAGGTGGTAGTCCGGCTGCCCGGCAACGCCGCCTCGACCTCGTCGGCCATCGCCGCGGGCACCTCGTAGTTAAGACCGCTGACCGCTGGGCCGAGGAGCACCGAGATGTCGCCGGCGCGTGCGCCCAGGCTCAACATCGCCTCCACCGCGCGAGCCACCACGCCCCGCTGGGCTCCGACGCGCCCGGCGTGGACCGCGCCGATTACGCCGGCGCGCGCGTCGCCCATCAAGACCGGCACACAGTCGGCGGTGACCACCGCCAGCGCCAGCCGGGACGTGTTTGTCACCAGTGCGTCGGTGCCCACCCTGCCGCCGACGGCGGCGCTCTGCGGCTCGTCGACCACCTCGACTCGATCTCCATGAACCTGGTTCATCCACACCACCCGGTCGGGTGCCAAACCGATCGCGGTGGCCAACCGGGCGCGGTTTGCGGCCACCGCAGCCGGGTCGTCACCGACATGGTCGCCTAGGTTGAAGGTGTCGAACGGCGGCGTCGAAATGCCGCCCGCGCGCGTGGTGGTCACTCGCCGGATGCGAAGGCTCACGTGCCCAGTATCCGGATTCCGCCCCCACCGAAGAACCTGGCGGACCTCAGCGGCGCATGAACGGAGGCACATCGACGTCGTCATCATCGCCGCCGATGTTCAGGGTCGAACCGTTGGTGTGAACCGGCACGCTGACGGCGTCGACAGGCTCGAACAGCGTGGAACTGAGCTTGCCGGCCTTCGCCGACGCGATGGCATGCGCGCCGGTGGCGGAACTGTCGGCACCCGCCCCCACGACGGGTTTTCGGCTGGGCCCGGCGTCGAATCCGGCCGCGATCACGGTGACGCGCACCTCGTCGCCGAGCGAGTCGTCGATCACGGTGCCAAAGATGATGTTGGCTTCTTGATGAGCGGCATCCTGCACCAGCGAGGCCGCCTCGTTGATCTCGAACAGGCCCAGGTCGCTGCCGCCGGCGATCGACATCAGCACACCCTGCGCGCCCTCCATGGACGCTTCCAAAAGCGGCGAGTTGATGGCGATCTCGGCCGCTTTGAGCGATCGGCCTTCGCCCCGGGCCGAGCCGATGCCCATCAGCGCGGTGCCGGCACCGGACATGATGCCCTTGACGTCGGCAAAGTCGACGTTGATCAGCCCCGGCGTGGTGATCAGGTCGGTGATGCCTTGCACGCCGTTAAGCAGCACCTCGTCGGCGCTGCGGAACGCATCCATCAGGGATACCGCCTCATCGCCCATCTGCAGCAATCGGTCGTTCGGGATCACGATGAGGGTGTCACAGCTCTCCCGGAGCGCGTTGATGCCGTTTTCGGCCTGATTGCTGCGCCGCTTGCCCTCGAACGAGAACGGCCGGGTGACCACCCCGACCGTCAATGCCCCCAGCTTGCGGGCGATGCTGGCCACGACGGGTGCGCCGCCGGTGCCGGTGCCACCCCCTTCGCCGGCCGTGACGAACACCATGTCCGCCCCGCGGAGCAGTTCTTCGATCTCGTCCTTGGCGTCATCGGCGGCCTTGCGCCCGACCTCCGGGTCGGCGCCGGCGCCCAGCCCACGTGTGGAGTCACGGCCGACGTCGAGCTTGACGTCGGCATCGCTCATCAACAACGCCTGGGCGTCGGTGTTGATCGCGATGAACTCCACGCCCTTGAGGCCCTGCTCGATCATCCGGTTGACGGCATTGACGCCGCCGCCACCGATACCCACAACCTTGATGACGGCCAGGTAATTGTGCGGGGGGCTCATCATTCGTCTTCCTCCCTGGTGGGCTCTGGCGGTGTGTCCCCTTGGCAAAACCTCAACCTCAACTATAGGGTTAGAGTTATGTCAAGTTGATCCGCGTGAGCAGAACGGTATGGGCACGCCGGGTGCTAACCGTGCAGGCGCGCCGACGCGTCGCCGGGTTTTTTCTGCTTCCGGGCTACTTCTTGGTTCAGTGCGCTGCGCTTCGCCGTCGCGACACATAACCCACGCACACGACACGCCGACCGGGATCGCAGTGGCTTATGTCTCGATGAACGTGAAAGGCCGAGTTACACCAGCGCTGCGGTCAGCTACTTCACGGTCGGCAGATCAGGGCTGGATACGTCGTAGGTCCGCCCGGGCTGCGTCAGCAGCGCGGCCAGCTTCTCGGCCTTCTCGTCAGTGCGGTCGGTGCTCCCCCAAATCACCACCCGCCCGTCGCCGAGTGTCAGGGTGATCGAAGACACCGACGGGGCTGCGATCTTGCCCACCTGGCCTGCCACCTCGGGGCGCAGTGCGAGCATCACTTGTAGCGCCGCCTTGGTCGCAGGATCATTCGGCCCGGGATCGGCGACATCGAGGTACGGCAGCGCCGGTGGTGGCGGAGCGGTCGCGAAGTCGACGCCGTCGCGGTCAAACAGGTGCGGGCCGTCCGGAAAATCCTTGACCACCACCGGGACCCGCTCGACGATGGTGATCCGCAGCGCCGATGGGTACTGACGCTGCACCCGCGCGCTGGCAACACGCCGGATGGCCGCCACCCGGTCGGCCACCTTGTCGGTGTTGATCTGCAGCAGCGGGGTCCCCGGCTGCACCTGCGCCGCGTCGAGGACCTCCTCGCGAGTCACCGTCCCGGTCCCGGTGACGACGATATTGCGCGCCGACATCGCCGGCGTGAAATAGAGGATGAGCGCCAGGCCGACCCCGACGATGGCCAACAGCACCGTCAGGAGCACCATCTTCAAACCGCGGACAACGCCCCGCGCAACGGGTTTGGGCTCGTTGACGATGCGCCCGCGGGCCCGTCGTTTAGCCTCGCGGCGAGCCTCCTCGATCGCGGTGGCGCGTGCCTGCGCGGCGCGGCGCTCGGCCCGTTCACGGCGGGCCCGCCGGCGTGGCCCCTCGAATTCGGCTTGATCCGCCGGCGCCTGGCCGTCCTGGGCTTCGGCTTCTTGAGCCGGGAGCGGTTCGGTGATCGCTTCACCGCCAGCGGAGTCATCGGCGGAGTCGTCGGCCACCAGGTCGGTCGGTGTGCCGTCGTTCGGCTCGGTCACCGCAACACCCCCGGGCGTCCGGGCGCGCTGCGGTTGGCCCGCACCCGCAGTGCCGTGACGATCTCCGGCCCCAGCATGGTCACGTCGCCGGCGCCCATCGTGACGATGACGTCGCCTGGGGCGGCGGCCGCGGCCACCTGCTCGGCGACAGCCGAGAAATCCGGGATGTAGTGAACCGGCGCTCTGACGTGTTCAGCGACGCTCGCTCCACTGACACCGGCGAGCGGCTGTTCGCGGGCGCCGTAGACGTCCAGCACGAACACCTCGTCGGCGGCATCCAGCGCGCGACCGAACTCGGCGGCGAAAGCCTTTGTCCGCGAATACAAATGGGGCTGAAACACCACCAGCGAACGTCCGGTGCCGCTCTGCTCGAGCAGGGTGCGGACCGCTGCCAGCGTGGCGCTGATCTCGGTGGGGTGGTGCGCGTAGTCGTCGAATACCCGGACCGACGCCTGGCCAACTCCCGAGGTCCCGACCAGTTCGAATCGGCGACGCACACCCTCGAATCCGGCCAGCCCGTCGAGCACCTCATCGACCGGGGCGCCGACCTCGATCGCCGCCAGCAGCGCGCCCAGCGCATTGAGCGCCATATGCCGTCCGGGTACCGACAGCCGCATCACGCGCACGGGATCGTCGCCCAACTGGATGTGCGCAACCGCTTCGGTGCCCTGTTGCTCCCACCACAACAGCGTGCCGGCCAGCGGGTATCGTCCGGTTGCGGCGGAGGATTCACCCGCTAACGCGGGTGACGACCCGTAGCGCAGCACCCGAATCCCAAGTTCGGCGCTGCGTCGGGCCAGCGCGGCCGCTCCGGGGTCATCGGTGCACACCACGAGCGCGCCCCCGGGTGCGAGCCGCTCCACGAAGGAGTCGAACACGCCGACATACGCATCGGTGCTGCCGTAGAAGTCGAGGTGGTCGGACTCGATGTTGGTGACCACCGCGACGTTGGGTGTGTATTCCAGCAGCGAGCCGTCGCTTTCGTCGGCCTCGGCGACGAAGCAGTCACCGCTACCGTGATGGGCGTTGGTGCCGGCCTCCCCCAACTCACCGCCGACCGCGAAGGACGGGTCTCGCCCGCAGTGCTGCAGGGCCACGATGAGCATCGACGTCGTGGTTGTCTTGCCGTGCGTGCCGGTAACCATCAGCGTGGTGCGCCCGTCCATCAGCATGGCCAGCACGACCGGTCGCATCACCACCGGTATGCCGCGGCGGCGGGCTTCAACGAGCTCGGGATTGGTTTTGGGGATGGCGGCATGCGTGGTGATGACCGCGGTGGCACCGCCGGGCAATAGATCCAGCGACGACGCATCATGGCCGATCCGGATCAGCGCACCCCGGGCCCGCAGAGCGTGCAAACCGCGCGACTCCTTGGCGTCCGATCCCGATACCAGCCCGCCTCGGTCCAGCAGGATGCGGGCGATGCCCGACATGCCGGCTCCCCCGATACCCACCATGTGCACCCGCCGAAGCTCGGGCGGCAGCCGCTCGGCGGTCACCGTCGCCTCCCCGGCCCTTTAACAAGCCCCGCATCACGCGTGCTTTTTGCGACGTCTAGGGCCGCCTGGGCCACTTGGCGCGCGGCATCCCGATGTCCCACCCGCGCCGCGGCCGCAGTCATTGCGGCCAGCCGCGGTGGGTCGGTGAGCAGCCCGGCCACCTGCCTGGCCACCAGGCCCGGTGTCAGGTCGGCGTCGGTAACCAGCATGCCGCCGCCGGCGTTGACCACCGGCAGCGCGTTGAGCCGCTGCTCGCCGTTGCCGATCGGCAGCGGCACGTAGATGGCCGGCAGGCCGACGGCCGACACTTCGGCGACCGTCATCGCCCCGGACCGGCAGATGACCATGTCGGCGGCCGCGTAGGCCAGGTCCATCCGATCGAGATAGGGCACCGCGACGTACGGCGGATCACCGTGGGCGGGTATGCGCAGCTCGAGGATGTTCTTGGGTCCGTGCGCGTGCAGTACGGAAACTCCGGCGGCGGCCAGTTCGGCGGCGGCCCCGGAAACCGCCCGGTTGAGCGAGACCGCGCCCTGCGAACCGCCGAAAACCAACAGCACTCGCGCGTCGTCGGCGAAGCCGAAGTGCGCCCGCGCTTCGGCGCGCACCGCCGCGCGGTCCAGCGCGGCGATGGCCGCCCGGACCGGGACACCGACCACCTCGGCGCGTCGTAGCCCGGAATCCGGCACCGCAGCGAGGATCCGGTCTGCGGTGAGCGCGCCGACTCGGTTGGCAATCCCGGCCCTGGCGTTGGCCTCGTGGATCACCACCGGGATACGGCGCGTGCGACCAAAGATGCTGGGCATACCGCGGGCGGCGAGATATGCCGGCAGTGCCACGTATCCACCGAAACCGACCACCACGTTCGCGTCAACGATGTCGAGCACCGCACGGGTCTCCCGGACCGCGCGCCACACCCGCGGCGGCAGCCGGGCCAGGTCCCCGCTGGGTTTGCGCGGCAACGGCACCGGCGTGATCAGCTCGAGGTGGTAGCCACGCTCGGGTACCAGCCTGGTCTCCAGCCCGCGCCGGGTGCCCAGCGCGGTGATCCGGACCTGGGGATCCAGCGCGCTGAGCGCGTCGGCCACGGCCATCGCGGGCTCGACATGGCCGGCCGTACCGCCGCCTGCCAACACGACCGACAAGGTTGAATTGACCGATGATGCGGCACCGGCGGGCGAGGGGCTTGCCCCCAGCCCGCCGGCCGGCTCCCTGACCGTGTCGTTCACCCGTAACGCTGACCTTCCAATGCGCGAACGCGCCCAGTATGACGCCGGCCGGCGTACCGCTGGCCAGATCCATGATGCTCCCTCCCCCGCGCGCGGGCGCTACCCCCAGACCGATCGGCTGCTCGGGGTAATGCCGGCCGCTGGGGCTTCTGGGGCTTGCCGGCAAGTTGCGCCTTGGCGGGCTTCGGTCGAGCCTGCTTGCGGTCTCGAAACGCCTCGAGACGACTCGGCACATACGGCTGGGGCAGCGGCAGCCGCAGCACCCGGTTCACCTTGTCGTCGCGCCCGGCCCGCAGCGCGGCCACCGCCTCCGGTTCATGTCGAGCCGCGTTGGCCATGATGCCGATCATGAAAAGCGTTGTAGCCGTGGATGTCCCGCCGGCAGAAATCAGTGGCAGCTGCAGACCGGTGACCGGCAGCATCCCGATCACGTAGCCGATGTTGATGAACGCCTGCCCCAGCACCCAGAACGTCGTGGTGGCGGTCAGCAGTCGCAGGAACGGGTCGGCCGATCGCCGCGCGATGCGCATGCCGGTGTACGCGAACAACCCGAAGAGCCCGAGCAGCCCCAGCGCGCCGACGAGGCCGAGCTCCTCGCCGATGATCGCGAAGATGAAGTCGTTGTGGGCGTTGGGCAGATAGTTCCACTTGGCGACGCCCTGACCGAGACCGTCGCCGAAAATGCCGCCGTGAGCCAGCGCGAACTTCGCCTGCCGGGCCTGGTAACCCGTGTCCTGAGGATCGTTTTCGGGGTCCAGCCAAGACCGCACCCGCTCAGACCGGTAGCCCGCCGACATGGCCAGGATCGCCCCGGCGACGAAGACCGCGGCCAGCGAGCTGACGAACACCCGCAGCGGCAGCCCCGCGTACCACAGCAGGCCGAGCAGGATGATGCCCAGCGACACCGTCTGACCGAGGTCGGGCTGCGCCACGATCAGCGCCAGCGCGATGACCGCGGCCGGCACCAAAGGAATCAGCATTTCGCGCAGGGAGGCCCGTTCCATCCGGCGCGCGGCCAGCAGATGCGCCCCCCAGATGGCGAACGCGATTTTCGCCAGCTCGGACGGCTGCATCGAGAAGCCCGCGATCACGAACCACTTGCGGGAGCCGTTGGCGAGATTGCCGACCCCCGGAATCAGCACCAGCACCAGCAAAATGATGGTGATTGCGTAGCTGGTGAACGCCATACGCCGGATAAACCGCACCGACATCCGCAACGACGCGTAGCACCCGATGAGTCCGATGATTGTCCACAAAACCTGCTTGCCGAAAATCACCCAGGCGGATCCGTCGGCGCCGTAGGACCGCACCCCGGAGGCCGACAGCACCATGATCAGACCGAGCGTCGTCAGCAACGTAGCGACGGCGATGATGAGGTGAAACGACGTCATGGGCCGGCCCAACCAGGCGCCGAACCGGCTGCGCAGACCGTGTTCTTCGACCGTGGCATTAGCCTCTGTCGCCTCCCCCTCGGCCCGCTCGGTCGCCTCCTGGGTGTTGGGGGTGTCGTCGCTTCCGTTACTCCGGCGCAGCAGCCGGGTCAGCGCGTTAGCCACACCCGCCTACCGGATCGCCGCGCGAACGGCGGCCGCGAATGCGTCGCCACGATCGGCATATCCGCTGAACTGGTCGAATGACGCGCCGGCCGGGGCCAGCAGTACGGTGTCACCGGGTTTGGCTAAGTCACGGGCCGCGGCCACAACCGCGGTCATCACGCGAATGCCGAGATCCCCGCCCGAATGTCTCACTTCTGTCACATCTGTACCAGAAACCACAGCAGTCGCATTCATATCAGCATCCTCGCCTGTCACAACCTGGACGACGGGGACATCCGGTGCGTGTCGCGATAACGCCTCGGCAACCTCCGCGCGATCTCGGCCGATGAGCACCACGCCGACCAGCCGGGGCGCGATTCGGGCGACCTCCGCGTCCACGGACGTGCCCTTCAGCAAACCACCGGCCACCCAGACCACGCGCGGATAGGCCAGCACCGACGCCTCGGCGGCGTGCGGGTTGGTGGCCTTGGAGTCGTCGACGTACCTGATCCCGTCGGCGACGGCCACCACCTCGGCCCGATGCCGGCCCACCCGGAACGACGCGATCGCGTCCGCGATCGCCTCGGCGGGCACCCCGACGCTGCGGGCCAGCGCCGCGGCGGCAAGCGCGTCGAGCACTCCGACCGGGCCCGGGACCGGTATCGACGCGACGGGCATCAGCGCCAGGCCGTCGGCAAAGGCGCGGTCAACCAGTTGGCCGTCGCGCACGCCGAGTTCGCCTGCGGCTGGTTCGCCGAGCCGGAAGCCGACCCGCACCGGCGCCGAGGCGGTCTCCAGCAGCGCGGCTGCCCGGCTGTCGTCCATCCCGACCACCGCCACCCGGCCATTGAGCACCCGGGCCTTGTCCGCGGTGTATTCGGCCATCGTGGAATGCCAGTCGAGATGGTCTTCGGCGATGTTGAGCACCACGCCCGCCTCGGGCCGCAGCGACGGCGCCCAGTGCAGCTGGAAACTGGACAGTTCGACGGCCAGCAGGTCGGCGGACTCGCCCAGTACGTCGAGCACCGGGCTGCCGATATTGCCGCACAACAGGCTGCGCCGGTCTGCGGCCGTCAACATGGCGTGCAGCATCGACGTCGTTGTCGTCTTGCCGTTGGTGCCGGTCACGACCAGCCAGCGGCGCGGTGGCCCGTAGTGACCCGCGGCGTCCAGCCGCCAGGCCAATTCCACGTCGCCCCAGATGGGCACGGCCGCCGCCGACGCCGCGGCCAGCACCGGCGCATCGGGCGAGAAGCCGGGGCTGGTGACCACGAGCGCGTAGTCGGAGATGTGCTGAGTGGCGGTCGACATGCTCACGGTCGCCACTCCGCCTTCGGCGTATTTGCGCAGGGTGGCCGGGTCGTCGTCGCACAACGTTGGGGCCGCACCGTACCGGGTCAGGGCCGCCAGCACCGCTCTGCCGGTCACACCGCCACCCGCAACCAGCACGGGCGCGCCCGTCACCATTGGGTCAAGCACGTCAGGCGCCGATCGCGGCGAGCCATTCACCGTAGAACAGCGCCACGCCCAAGCCGCAGGTGATCGCGGTGAGCAGCCAAAAGCGGATGATCACCGTGGTTTCGGCCCAGCCGACCAACTCGAAGTGGTGGTGAAAGGGGGCCATCCGGAACACCCGACGCCCGGTGGTGCGGAAGGCCAGAATCTGCAGCACCACCGAGATGATCTCGGCGACGAACAACGACCCCAGCACCACCGCGAGGATCTCGGTGCGGCTGGCGACCGACAGTCCGGCGATGATGCCGCCCAGCGCCAGCGATCCGGTGTCACCCATGAAGATCTTGGCCGGCGCGGCATTCCACCACAAAAAGCCGATGCAGGCGCCCGCGGTGGCGGCGGCGATGAGCGCCAGGTCCAGCGGATCGCGCACGTTGTAGCAGCCCAGGCCCGGCGCGGTGACGCACGCGTTGCGGTACTGCCAAAAGGTGATCAGGACGTAGGCGCCGGTGACCATCGCCATGCAGCCGGCGGCCAGCCCGTCCAGGCCGTCGGTGAAGTTGACCGCGTTTGACCACGCGCTGACGATGACCACGCAAAACAGCACGAAAAGCAGGGGTGCCAGTGTGACGGTGGCGATCTCGCGCACGTAAGAGAGATCCGCGCTGGCCGGTGTCAAGCCGGCGTTATTGCGGAACCGCAACACCAGTACACCGAACAGCACGGCGGCGGTGATCTGCCCGACTGTCTTGGCCGTCTTGTTCAGCCCGAGGTTGCGCGACCTGCGGATCTTGATCAGGTCATCGATGAGTCCGACGCTTCCCAGCGCGGTGGCCAGACCCAGCACCAGCAGGCCCGACGCGGAGATCCCTTCACCGTCGAACGCCAGCCCGGCCAGGTGAGTGCCCAGGTAGCCGGCCCAGATGCCAGCCAGAATCGCCACCCCGCCCATCGACGGTGTGCCGCGTTTCGTGTGGTGGCTGGGTGGGCCGTCGTCGCGGGTGTGATGGCCGAATCCCTGCCTGGTGAACAGCCGAATCAGCGCCGGGGTCAGCAGGATCGACACGGTCAGCGCGATGGCGACGGCGATGAGGATCTGTCTCACGGGCAAACGCCCCCGTGGTCGGCGGCCAGGGCGTCGGCCAGCGCGCCCAGCCCGGCCGCGTTCGACGCCTTGACCAGGACCACATCGCCGGGCTGCACCTCGGCCCGCAACAGCGCCAGGGCGGCGCCGGCGTCGGCGACATTAACAGCCTCGGCACCCCACGAGCCCTCCATGACCGCTCCGTGGTGCATGGCGCTCACCGACCTCCCAGTTCCCACGACAACGAGTCGAGACACATCTAAGCGCACGGCCAGCCGCCCGATGCGATCGTGCTCGGCTATCGCGTCCTCGCCGAGCTCGGCCATCTCACCCAGCACCGCCCAGCTGCGGCGTGGCTCGTCGGGGCGGTGGGCGATCCAGGCCAGCGCCTGCAGCCCGGCGTGCATCGAGTCGGGGTTGGCGTTGTAGGCGTCGTCGATCACCGTGACCCCGTCGGCGCGCTCGGTCACCTGCATCCGGTGCCGCGACACCGGCCCGGTCCCGGCCAGCGCCGCGGCCACCTGTTCGACGGTGGCGCCGCATTCCAGCGCGACCGCGCCCGCACAGAGCGCGTTGCTGACCTGATGATCGCCGAACACGCCGAGCCGGACCTCGGCTTCGCTGCCTTTGGCGTGCATGGTGAAGCGCGGCCTGGCCAGCTCGTCCAGCGAGACGCGGTCGGCCCATACATCCCCGCCGGCGCTGCCGCGGCTGACCCGGACCACCCGGGCCGCCGTGGCATCGGCCATCGCCGCCACCGCTGGGTCGTCGACGTTGAGTATGACCACGCCCGATTGTGGAACGGCTTGCGGCAGCTCGGCTTTGGTGCGCGCGATGGCCTCTCGTGTTCCGAACTCACCCAGGTGCGCGGTGCCGACGTTGAGGACCACCCCGATCGCGGGCGGGGCGATCGCCGCCAGCTCGGCAATATTGCCGGGGTGGCGTGCCGACATCTCCAGAACCAAGTAGTCGGTGCTGCGGCCGGCGCGCAACACCGTCCAGGGATGGCCCAACTCGTTGTTGAACGACCCGGGCGGGGCCACCACCTCGCCGAGCGGGTCGAGCACGGCGGCCACCAAGTCCTTGGTCGAGGTCTTTCCCGACGAGCCGGTGATTCCGATGATGGTCAGCCCGCCCGCCACCAGCTCTGCGGCCACCGCCTTGGCCAGCTTGGCCAACGCGGCCAGCACCGCCGCGCCCGACCCGTCGGCGTCGTGTTCGAGCAGCCCGGCGCGGCGGTCTCCCGGTTCGGGCGACACCACAATCGCGGGAGCCCCGACCGGCCGGGCCGCCAGCACGGCCACCGCGCCGGCCGCGACCGCCGGCGCCGCGTAGTCATGGCCGTCGGAGCGCGCCCCCGGCAGCGCCAGGAACAGCCCGCCCGGGCCGACGGCCCGCGAATCGAATTCGACGGTGCCGGTGATGCGTCGTTGTGCGGCGTCCGCCGGCGAGATGTCGGCCAGCGCGCCGCCGACGATCTCGGCGATCTGGGCGACGGTCAGGTCGATCATCGCCGTGCCTCTCGAGGCCGCAAGGCCTCCAGTGCTTCCGCGAGCTCCACCCGGTCGTCGAAAGGACGGACCTCGGTGGCGCCGCGCTGCCCGGTTTCGTGACCCTTCCCGGCGACGACGACCACGTCGCCGGGGCCCGCCCAGGCGACCGCATGCCGGATCGCGGCGCGCCGGTCTCCGACCTCGACCACCTCCGCGGCGCCGCCACCCTCGGCCGCACCGGCCAGGATGCCGCGCCGGATCGCCGCGGGGTCCTCACCCCGCGGGTTGTCGTCGGTGACGACGACCAGATCCGCCAGCTCTGCGGCGATCGCGCCCATCGGCGCCCGCTTGCCCGGGTCGCGGTCACCCCCGGCGCCGAACACCACCGCCAGCCGGCGGCCCGGCTGCAGCAGGGTGGTCAGCACCGCCCGCAGCGCGCCCGGCTTGTGCGCATAGTCGACCAGCGCGAGAAAGTCCTGGCCGCAATCGATTTCTTCCAGTCGCCCGGGGACGCGGGTGTCCAGCAGGCCCGGGGACGCCTGCTCCGGGGAGACCCCGACCGCATCCAGAATCGCCAGCGCGACAAGACAATTGGCGATGTTGTAGCGGCCCGGCAGCCGGATACCCAGCCGGTGCTGCACACCCGCGGGGTCCACGACGGTGAATTGCTGTCCCCCGGCGCCCATCGGCGCCACGTCCATGGCCCGCCAGTGCGCGGGCTGATCCTCGGCGCTGACGGTGATCGCGTCACCGGCCCGGGTGGCCATCGCGCGCCCGGCGTCGTCGTCGACGCACACGACCGCGGCAGCAGCGCGCAGTGGTGAATCCGAGTCGAACAACAACGCCTTGGCCTCGAAGTAGTCGGTCATGCTGGGGTGAAAGTCCAGGTGGTCGCGAGACAGGTTGGTGAAGCCGCCCACCGCGAACTGAGTGCCGTCCACCCGGCCCAGCGTCAGCGCGTGACTGGACACCTCCATGACCACGGTGTCCACCCCGCGTTCGGCCATCGCCGCAAGCATTGCCTGCAGCGCGGGAGCTTCCGGAGTCGTCAGTGTGCCGGGGATGTCGGCGCCGTCGACGCGGATGCCGATGGTGCCGATCAGCCCGGCCACTCGCCGTCCGGCCCGCAGACCGGCCTCGACCATATAGGTCGTCGTGGTCTTGCCGGACGTCCCGGTGATCCCGATAACCGTCATCTGGCCGGACGGGTGTCCATACACCGTGGCGGCCAGGCCCCCGAGCACACTGCGGGGTGCGGGGTGCAGCAGGATCGGCACGGGGCTGGCTTGGGAGCCGACCTGCGCGCGCATCTCGGCGACCCCAGCGGCGTCGGTGAGCAGCGCGACAGCGCCACGGTCGATCGCCTCGCGCGCATACCGGGCGCCGTGCGTGTTCGAACCGGTCAAGGCGGCGAACAAATAACCGGGCAGCACATCCTGGGCACGCAACGTCACACCGGTGACCGGTATGTCCGGGACGGCCGCGGTGCGACCTGGGCTGTCGGCCAGCACCGCGCCGACCTGGGCGGCAAGCGTGGGCAGCCGCACCCCTGCGCCGGGGCTGGGAGTGAGCCCAGCGGGAAACACCTGTGTCACCTCCTCCGGCGGGTAACGCTGCGGGCAAGCCATGACCGGCCCATGACCGGCGATGACACCCTACCTAGACACGCCGGACATGCGGCGTTCCCGCGCTTGCGGGACGCTGAGCTCAGGTGGCCTGCAGGGTGAGCGGCGGTCCGGGGTCGGGCGACAGGGGGACGTTCTCGCGCTGCATCAGCCAGCCCGCGATGTTGTGAAACAGCGGGGCCGCCGAGTGCCCCGGCGTGCCGTCGGCGTTGCGCCCCGGGTTGTCCATCATCAGGCCGATCACGTAGCGCGGATTGTCGGCGGTGGCCATTCCGGCGAAGGTGATCCAGTAGACGTCGTCGAAATAGCAGCCACACCCGGGGTTGATCTGCTGCGCGGTCCCTGTCTTACCCGCCATCTGGTAGCCCGGAACCGCGGCCGCCGGCCCGGTGCCCTGCTGATAACCCATAGGGTCACGCTGCACGACGGCGCGCAGTATCTGGCGAACCGTCTGGGCGGTTTGCGGCGATACCGCCCGAACGCCCTCCGGACGCGGTTCTTCGGTTCGGGTGCCATCCGGCGCGATGGTGGCCTTGATGATCCGCGGCGGCATCCGCAGCCCGTCATTGGCGATAGTCTGGTACATGCCAGCCATCTGCAGCAGGGTCATTGAAAGACCTTGGCCGATAGGCAGGTTCGAGAACGTGCTGCCTGACCACTGGTCGACTGGCGGTACCAGCCCGGCGCTCTCACCTGGCAGACCGACGCCGGTGCGCTGTCCCAATCCAAACTTGCGGACCATGTCGTAAAAGCGTTCCGGTCCGACGCGCTGGGCCAACATCAGCGTGCCGACGTTCGACGACTTTCCGAACACGCCGGTGGTGGTGTAGGGCATCACGCCGTGCTCCCACGCATCGTGCACGGTGACACCGCCCATTTGGATCGAGCCGGGGACCTGCAACACCTCGTCGGGGTTGGTGAGCCCATATTCGATAACGGAAGACGCGGTGATCACCTTGTTCACCGAGCCCGGCTCGAAGGGCGAGGACACCACCAGATTGCCCAGCTGCCTGTCACCCTGGCGCCCGATGTCTTGCGACGGGTCGAAGGTGTTGTCGTTAGCCATGGCCAGCACTTCGCCGGTCTTGGCGTCCAGGACGACGGCCGAAACGTTGTGGGCCCCGGACAGGTTCTTGGCCTGCTGCACCTGCTGCTGCACGTAGAACTGGATGTCGTCGTCGATGGTGAGCTGGACGGTCGAACCGTTGACCGCCCTATGCCGGTTGCGGTAGCTGCCAGGGATGACCACGCCGTCGGACCCGCGGTCATAGGTGACCGAGCCGTCGGTTCCGGACAGCACCGAGTCCAGGGAGTCCTCAAGACCCAGCAGCCCGTGCCCGTCCCAGTCGATGCCGCCGACGACGTTGGCCGCCAGCGATCCGCCTGGATACTGTCGTAGATCCTGCCGCTCGGAACCGACCTCGGGATACTTGTCCGAGATCGCGCTGGCAATGGCGGGATCGACGGCACGCGCCAGATAGACGAAGTTGTCGTTGCTTTGCAGCTTCTTCAGCACGGTCGGGTAGTCCGGCTTGTTGTTCAGCCGGCTCGAGACTTCTTTGGCGATATCCTGCAGCCGCTGCTGCGGGTCGGGTGCGGCCGAGTTCTTCTTCTTCGCCTCCTCCAGCTGCTGGCGGATTCTCTTTGGCTGAAACGTCAACGCGCGCGATTCGATGGTGAAGGCAAGTTGGTCGTTGTTGCGGTCGACGATGCTGCCGCGGACCGCTTTTGCGACGTCGGTGACTTTCAGTTGTCCGGCCGCCTGGGCACGCAGGGTCGGGGCATCCGTCACCTGCAGGATGAAAAGCTGCGTCGCGGCCACCATCATCAACGCGAAGATGACCACGTTGCCGGCTCGATGCCGGAACACGAATGACGCGCCGCGCGTCGCGACTTCCACCAACTGCCGGGTGCGACGGTCGGTTGCTGAGTGACCTTCCGGCATAGCATCTGCCCGTACCAGTGCGCCTGATTTCTTGGCTTCCTTGCCTTTCCGGAACCTTTTCGGTTCCCGAATGTCCTTGGCTTGGCGGGCCTTCTGTGGTTTGCGGGGACCGCGCGCCGACCCCTTCAACTGTGTCGGGCGTGCGCCCTTGGCGTCGTTGCGCCTCACCGCGGCGCACCCGGCGGTGTCACAGCGACGGGGCCGAACTGTTCGCCGTTAGCGGGCGTGAGCCCCGGCGCAGCCGGTTGCGGCGCCGGAGCGAACAGCGGGGCCCCCGGGACGACCGGGACCAGAGGCCGGGGGGCCTGGGAGCCGATCCCCGGTTGCACGTCAGCGTGTATTGGCGCGGGCACTTGGGCGGGCACTGGCACGGGTAATCCGCCCAGCGGAGCCGGCACCTCTGCGGGTCCCTGGGCGGGCACCGTGCCTCCCGGAACTGGCAGCCCGGGCGCCGGCGTCGTCCCCGGGACCTGTCCGGGAGGCGTCCCGGGCAGCCGGGGAACAGCCTGCGGCAGGTGCTGGCCGCCAACCGTCGACGCGCCGTCCGGAGCGCGCAGCAACTCCTCGGGCCCAGGCCGGGCGGGCGCAGGCGGATCAGCGGGGCCTGGTTGCAGTCGAACCGGGACCTCAGGGGGAGTCGGGGGCGGCGGCGGGCCTTGTTCGGGAAGCGGGCCGTTCAGCGGTGGCGGCGGAACGCCGTCGGCCGGCTTGGGCGTGCCGACCACCACCCAATTACCGGCCGGATCCTGGACCAGGTGCGCGGTGTCCCTCGTCGGGATCATGCCCTGTTTGCGGGCGGCCTCCGCCAGCGCCGGCGCTGACTGCGCCTCGCGCACATCGCGTTCGAGCGCCTCCTTCTGCTGCTGCAGCACCCGAGCCCGCTCGCGCGCATGGCTCAGCTGGTAAGAACGCTCGGCCGAGGCAGTGGATAACCACAGCGTGAGGCCCAGCCCGACACCGAGCGCCCCGATGATCAGCACCACAAACGGCACCTTGTTCACCAGTGTCCGTGGCCGCAGGTCAATCGATGCCAGCCGGGTGGCCAAGCGCTCACTCAACCGAGGTCGGACAACCTTGGGCGCCTTGGCTTTCCGCGCCTTCGCCCGTGCCTTGGCCTGGCTCGTACTCTTGGGCCGGGCCGGCCGCTCGACCGGCCGCGCGATGGGGCTGGTTTGCGGTCCGGACTTCGGCGTCCTGGCCTCGCGGGTGGGCGCCGAGTTCTTTCCGGCGCGCGTCCGGGTGCGGCGCGACGACGCTGCGTCAGCCGTCGCGCGCGTGCTCCGGCGGGCGGAACCGCCACGTGAGCCCCGACGGTCACCGCCGCGGCGTTTCCCTGGCACCTGGGCCTCGTTCTTGGCCTTCATGAATCGCCCTTCCCAGTTGCCTGCTGCGGTTAGTGCTGGACTCGTTGCAGGGCCCTTAATCGCACCGGGGCGCTGCGGGGATTTCGTTCGATCTCGGCGGTATCCGCCCGTTCGGCACCGCGCGTCAACGACCGGAATCGCGGCTCGTGACCGGGAAGTTCGAACGGAAGGCCTTCCGGTGTGCGGGAGGCGACCGCGTCGGCGAACGCGCGTTTCACGATCCGGTCCTCCAGCGACTGGTAGGCCAGCACCACGACGCGGCCGCCCACGGTGAGTGCGTCCAGCGCGGCGGGAACGGCGCTGGACAGCGAGTGCAGCTCGTCGTTGACCGCGATCCGCAGCGCTTGGAACGTGCGCTTGGCCGGATGTCCGCCGGTGCGCCGGGCCGGTGCCGGAATCGCCTGGTAGAGCAGGGCGACCAGCTCAGCGGTCGAGGTGAACGGGGTGCGGGCGCGCTGCCGGACGATGTGGGCGGCGATGCGCCGCGCGAACCGCTCCTCGCCGTATCGGCGCAGGATATCGGCCAATGCGGCCTCGTCGTAGCTGTTGACGATGTCGGCCGCGGACAGCGGCGATTCTGGGTCCATCCGCATGTCCAACGGCGCGTCCTGGGCGTAGGCGAAGCCCCGCTCGGCGCGGTCCAGCTGCATGGACGAGACTCCGAGGTCGAACAACACCCCGTCGACCGATTCCACTGCGGCATAACCGGATTCGTCCAGTGCCGCGGCGAGGTAGTCGTAGCGGGTGTGGACCAGCGTGACCCGGTCGGCGAATGGCGCCAGCCGGGCCTGGGCGATGTCGAGGGCACTGGGGTCGCGGTCGAGTCCGATCAGCCGCAGGCCCGGCAATTCGGTCAAGAACCGCTCCGCGTGCCCGCCCGCGCCGGTGGTGGCGTCGACGAGGACGGCCCCGGAGCCGTCGGCGTGGTAGCGGGTCAGCGCGGGGGTCAGCAGCGCGACGCAACGGTCCAGCAGCACGGGCACGTGCCCGAAATCGCTTGTCCCTTCAGCCACTGCGACACCTCCCAGGGCCAGCGGCGACCCCCCTGCATCGAGGTCCCTGTCCGAACTCACGAACCTGGCGTTGGGGAAGTACGCCAGGGTCGGTTCGGGCAGAGGCCACGTTGCACGGGCATGCGCCTCAGATGATGTCGCCGAGTGCTTCATCGCTGGCTGCGGAGAAGTTCTCTTCGTGGGTCTGCTGGTAGTCCTGCCAGGCCTGCGCATCCCAGATCTCGAGAAAGTCGACCGCTCCGATCACCACACAGTCCTTGGACAGGTTGGCGTAACGGCGGTGATCGGCAGACAACGTGATCCGGCCCTGGGCGTCGGGGTGCTGCTCATCGGTGCCAGCGGCGAGATTGCGCAGAAACGCCCTGGCTTCGGGGTTGCTTCGCGACGTTTTACTTGCCCGGCGCGCGAGCTGCTCGAACTCCGCTCGTGGATAGACAGCCAGGCTGTGATCTTGGCTCTTGGTGACCATCAACCCCCCTGCCAGCGCGTCCCGGAACTTGGCGGGCAACGTCAATCGCCCCTTGTCGTCGAGTTTGGGCGTGTAGGTGCCGAGAAACACCAGTTCACCTCCCGCCCGGAGCGGCTCCGACTCACCCAAACACTTCGGCCACCATACCCCACAACCCCCCACTTCACCCCATTCCAGCGGTGTCGCGGTCGAATTTTCCCGCTTGTCTGCCACCCCGGTGCGCGGGCGGGCGTTCCGCGGTTGCCTTGCGACCCGATCGCCAGGTCGATAAACCGCATTTCAGGGGGCCAAACTGGACAAGTCGGGCCTAAGTGGGGCGCAGTGGGGCATCAATCGGGTCTGCGCGACTCAATTGGGCCGCTATTTGGACTCGAAATGGGCTTCCCAGCCCACCGAACCAGGCCGAGCGTGCACCGATGGCGCCGAGTCCGCGCACATGGCGTGGCTGCCCTGAACCCGCGAGCACATTGGCGCCCTCAACGCAGAGTCGGCCGTAACGCTAAAACGGGGCAGCCGATGGCTGCCCCGTTATGCCCATTCCGTCACTATTCGTCGAAGCGGCGGCGGAAGCGGTCCTCCATACGACTGGTGAATGATCCGCCGCCACCCTTGGCGCGACGCTGGCGCGACGTGCCAGGCGCTGATCCGGAATGATCCGCCCTGCCGGACAACCGCCCGCCGGTGATGGCAAACACCACACCGCCGAACATGACGACGAAGCCAAAAACGCTGAGAATCGGGAAATTTCCGATCATCGTGGCCTTGAACGCCACGCCGGAAACCAACATCCCCAGGCCGATGACGAACAACGCAGCGCCCTGCAGGCGCCGCCGCGCGGTCGGTGCACGGAATCCCCCACCACGCACACTCGATGCGAATTTGGGGTCTTCGGCGTAGAGAGCGCTCTCGATCTGATCGAGCATCCGCTGCTCATGATCGGAGAGTGGCATTCGTCCCTCCTTGCCGACAGGCCGACACGTAACTTTCCATAGAACGCGGATGCCCGTTGTGCGGGCAACTAACTCAGATGATACGAGCAGAATCTGTGCCGTACCACTGGTTCGCGAGCGATTCTATTATGGCCGCACCCCGGCGGTGACGCGGGCCGGAACGGCCGTGGGCCGCGAACCCGGTTGCGAAGCGGGCCGGCCCGTCGGCCAGTCCCCCTCGGCCCCTCGTAAATCGGCGGCCGTTCCGTCCGATAATGGCGATAGACGCATCCCACCGGATCACTGGATTCACTGGATTCACTCGATTCACTGGATGAGGAGGACACCGCGAATTGGCGATATTCCTCATTGATCTACCGCCGACCGAAATGGAGCGCCGTCTCAGCGACGCCCTGGGTGTGTATGTCGACGCGATGCGATACCCGCGGGGAACCGAGAACCAGCGCGCCGCGATGTGGCTGGAGCACACCCGGCGACGCGGCTGGCAGGCCGTGGCCGCCGTCGAGGTACCCGAGGCGGCGGCGCCGGTCGAGATAGCCGAGGGCCCCACCGCGGAACTGAGCAACGCGCCGTTGCTTGGCGTGGCCTACGGCTACCCGGGGGCACCCGGTCAGTGGTGGCAACAGCAGGTTGTCCTGGGCTTGCAACGCGGCGGCTTGCCGTCGCAGGAGATAGCCCGGCTGATCAACAGCTACTTCGAGTTGACCGAATTGCACATCCACCCGCGCGCGCAGGGCCGCGGCCTTGGTGAAGCATTGGTCCGCCGGCTGCTCGCCTGTCGCAGCGAGCAGAACGTCCTGCTTTCCACGCCGGAAACCAACGGTGAGGCCAACCGCGCGTGGCGGTTGTACCGCCGGCTGGGCTTCATCGACATCATCCGGCGCTACCATTTCGCCGGCGACCCGCGCGCGTTCGCGATCCTGGGCCGCGCGCTGCCGCTGTAACGGCACGGCGTTGGGGCGCGCCGAAGCAGCACACCGGATCTGGCACGATGACCTGGTGCGCGCCAGCCTTCCCCCACTTCTCGCCCGAGGATTTACTGCCCGGCGCCGCCGCGTGCTGGCCATCGCGATGCTGCTGCTGTTAGTGCCCCTGGCCACGGGATGCCTGCGGGTGCGAGCGTCGATCACGATCTCACCCGACGACCTGGTGTCCGGGGAGATCATCGCCGCAGCTAAACCGAAAGGCCCTAAAGACGCCGGACCGCAGCTCGGCGGGGATTTGCCGTTCAGCCAGAAGGTGGCGGTCTCGAATTACGACAGCGACGGGTACGTCGGATCGCAAGCGGTGTTCTCCGATTTGACCTTCGCTGAGCTGCCGCAGCTGGCCAACATGAACTCCGATGCCGCGGGAGTGAATCTGTCGCTGCGCCGGAATGGCAACCTGGTGCTCCTCGAGGGCCGGGCGGATCTGACCTCAGTGACCGATAACGACGCAGACGTTGAGTTGACGGTCACCTTTCCCGGAGTCGTGACCTCGACCAACGGTGACCGCATCGAGGCCGAGACAGTCCAATGGAAGCTCAAACCGGGCGTGGTGAGCACCATGACCGCGCAAGCCCGTTACACCGATCCCAATACCCGTTCGTTCACCGGGGCAGGCGTGTGGCTGGGCATCGCGTCGTTCGCGGCTGCCGCCGTGGTGGCGCTGTTGGCCTGGATGAGCCGGGATCGCTCCGAGCGGTTCACCACACCGCGCGACCAACCGCGCGGCTAGACCCGTTAGACCTGCTGCGCTGGTGACCAGTAGGCAAGCATCTCGGCGAAGGTCGCAAAGGCCGCCGGGGAAACGCCATAAGTCGCCTCGAGATGAATGCTCAGCGGAAAGCCGAGGTCGACGACACCGTCTATCACGCGCTTGTACAGGTCGACCATGAGCTGGCGCTTCTGGGCGGGTTCACTGCCGGCCAACCTTTTGACGAATGCCTGCTCATCAGCCACCGCGGCGTTGCCCGCGTCCTGGATTAGCCAGTTGATCAGGCCGATGCGGGCCTCGACCTTCGGAACGAAGCCAAACGACAACAGCAGTTCGGGGCGATGATCGGTGTTCTTGGCGAACTCGGCAAGGAAGTCGACGATCGCATCCGAATACAGCAACTGGGTCATGGCGTAGGTCGCGCCCTGATTGCACTTGAAATTCAGCCGGCCTTGTTCGCCGTCCCGAGTGGGGATCAGGATCACACCGCGGTTGGGTACCAGCTGGCGATAGATGGACAGGGCATCGGTCGGCGCGACGCCGAAGCCCTCACCGTCGTTCATGGTGCGCGGTACGCCGACGAAAACGACGCCCTCCATCCCGGCGGCACGCAGCTCGGCGAGCCGCTGGCGCAGCGACGGCTCGTCCATGAAGGCGGTGACCTGAGTGCACAATCCGTTGACCCCGGGCAGCTGTGACTTGATGATCGACCAGAAGTCCAGCACGTCCAGCTTCTGCTTCATTGGGACGGGCCGATCGTCTTCCTCGGCGATCATCCCCGGAATCATCACGTGCCGAATCCGGCCGTCGAGGCCATATTCAGCGGAGCACTGCACCACTTTGCGCGCATCTTCGATTGCCCGCTGCTGACCGTCATCGACGTTCGGCGGCACCAGCTCGAGCGCGATCGTGTTGAGGGTCACACAGCTCCTCTTCAACTCAACTGGCTAACCGCCCAGTGCGCCGGGCACCTCGCCAGCATAGGGGCGGAATAGTGAGCCAGTCGAAGCAACTGGGTCCGCCACGGCGCCCGGCGGGCGCCCAAGTCACGTCGAAACGGTCACGGACGTCACGCCGAATACACTGGTCGGGCCGGGGAAAGCCGAGCAGAAGGGGGCGCCGCGCTGAGCATCGAAGCAGCGTCAACCGTCGAGTTGGCCGGCGCCATCACCGACCAACTGCGGCAGTATTTGCGCGACCGTCGCGACGAGGCCGCCTACATAGATGGCCCTGAGGGCAGCGATTTCGGTGTCCTAATCGCCGGGCTCGAAGATTTCGTGCTCAGCGGGGGCAAGCGGCTGAGGCCGGCCTTCGCCTACTGGGGCTGGAACGCGGTGGCAACCCGGGACCCCGATCCCGCTGTGCTACTGCTGTTTTCCGCACTGGAACTGCTGCACGCGTTCGCGCTGGTACACGACGATGTCATCGACGAGTCCTCGACCCGCCGCGGTAGGCCGACGGCCCACATGCAGTTCGCCGCGCTGCACCGCGACCAGAACTGGCGGGGCTCGCCGGATCAGTTCGGGATATCGGCGGCCATCCTGGCCGGCGACCTGGCGCTGGCCTGGGCCGACGACATAGTCTCCCGGGTCTTCCAGGTCTCCCAAGCCGGTCTGTCCCCCGACGCCGAGCGGCGGGTCCGGCGGGTCTGGGCCGATATCCGCACCGAGGTGCTGGCCGGGCAGTACCTCGACATCGTCGCCGAGGCCAGCGGCGCGGAGTCGATCGCTCCGGCGATGTCCGTCGCCACCTTCAAGACCGCCTGCTACACCGTGTCACGACCACTGCAGCTGGGGGCGGCCGCCGCCGCCGACAGGCCCGACGTTCAGGCGATCTTCGGCCAGTTCGGGACCGACCTGGGCGTCGCGTTCCAGCTTCGCGACGACGTGCTCGGCGTATTCGGGGACCCGGCGGTGACCGGAAAACCGTCCGGCGACGACCTGAGATCCGGCAAGCGCACCGTGTTGGTCGCTGAGGCAATGGAACTGGCGGACAAGTCGGATCCCCTGGCGGCCAACCTATTAAGAACCTCGATTGGCAACCGGCTGACCGACGCGCAAGTGCGCCAACTGCGCGACGTGATCGAGTCGGTGGGTGCGCTGGCCGCAGCGGAAGACCGTATCGCGGCGCTTACCGAACGGGCGCTGGCGACGCTCGCGTTGGCGCCCATCACGGCGACGGCCAAGGCGGGGCTGTCCGAACTGGCCAAGACGGCCACGAACCGGTCCGCCTGAACAGATGACCACCCCTACACACACTTCCGAAGCCGGCTCGGCTACCGCGAAAGGGTATGTAAGTCAACATCTTTCACAGCTGCGCGAGTTCGCAACCGCCCCGGAGGCCGGACCGGCGAAGCTTGGCTTCCTGGGCTCGCTGCTGATCACCATCGGCGGATTGGGAGCCGGCAGCACCAAGCCACACGACCCCCTGCTCGAAGCGCTGCACCTGTCCTGGATGCGTTTCGGCCACGGGCTGGTGCTGTCGACCATTGTTTTGTGGATTGGCGTGGGCCTGATGCTGATCGCATGGGTTGGACTCGGCCGACGCGTCCTCGCCGGCGAAGCCACCGAGTTCATGATGAGGGCCACCACCGCTTTCTGGTTGGCGCCGCTATTGCTGTCGGTACCCGTCTTCAGTCGCGATACCTACTCATATCTGGCCCAGGGGGCGCTACTGCGCGACGGCTTCGACCCCTACGCGGTCGGTCCGGTAGCTAACCCGAATGCGTTGCTGGACAATGTAAGCCCCATTTGGACCATCACCACCGCGCCGTACGGTCCGGCGTTCATCCTGATTGCGAAGCTCGTCACGATGGTGGTCGGCAATCACGTGATCATCGGCACCATGCTGCTGCGCTTGTGCATGCTGCCTGGGCTGGCGCTGCTGATCTGGGCCGCCCCCCGCCTGGCCCACCATCTCGGCACCGACGGCCCAACCGCCCTATGGACCTGCGTGCTCAACCCACTGGTGCTCATCCATCTGATGGGCGGGGTGCACAACGAGATGCTGATGGTGGGTCTGATGACCGCGGGTATCGCGCTCACCTTCCAGGGCCGCAACGTCGCGGGTATCACCGTGCTCACAGTCGCGATCGCGGTCAAGGCCACCGCCGGAATCGCCTTGCCGTTTCTGGTCTGGGTGTGGACGCGCCATCTGCGCGAGCGACGGGGATACCGGGCTGTGCAGGCGTTCCTGGCGGCTACCGCGTTTTCCCTGCTGATCTTCGTCGTGGTGTTCGGGGTGTTGTCCACTGTGGCCGGTGTCGGCCTGGGATGGCTGACCGCGCTGGCCGGCTCGGTGAAGATCATCAATTGGCTGGCCGTGCCGACCGCGGCGGCGGACCTGATCCACGCGCTGGGCAGCCCGTTCTTCTCGGTCGACTTCTACGCCGTGCTGCGGGTGACCCGGTTCATCGGAATCGTGATTATCGCGGTGTCGCTGCCGCTGTTGTGGTGGCGATTCCGGCGCGATGACCGAGCGGTTCTTACCGGCATCGCGTACTCGATGCTGATCGTGGTGCTGTTTGTTCCCGCCGCGCTGCCGTGGTACTACTCCTGGCCGCTAGCGGTAGCGGCCCCACTGGCCCAGTCGCGACCGGCGATCGCGGCCATCGCCGGGCTATCGACCTGGGTCATGGTGATCTTCAAACCCGACGGATCGCATGGCATGTATTCATGGCTGCACTTCTCGCTGGCCACCGCCTGCGCGCTGGGTGCCTGGTATTCGCTGTATCGGGTGCCCGAGCCGAAGGTCAGTACGCCATAGCTTGCGCCCGGCGCACAACTTCCCGAGCCTGGTGGGCATGCAGCGCGTCGACGGGACGGGCGTTGCAGATGGCATCCTGCGTGCCGTCGCGGGTGACGGTCAGCGACGGATCCGGGGTGAATAGCCAGCGCACGATTTCGGTGTCGCGATAACCGCCGTCATGCAGGATCGTCAACAGCCCAGCCAGGCTTTTCACCACCTGACCGGAATTGGTGAAGAAGACTTGCGGCACCACCACCCCGTCGCCACGCCGCACCGCCACGAGGTGGCCTTCCCGCAACTGCTGGTGCACTCTCGTGACGGGCACTCCAAGCAGTTCGGCGACCCGGGACAGGTCGTAGGTTGGCTCGTCGGGGTCCAGAACGTCGTCGCCGGCCGGAATACTGCTCACTCGGCAAGTGTAGAACCTGGTCGGCAGCCCAGTACGGCCGTTTTGCGCAGGTTCCGCACCCAATCGCACCGCGCACCTACGATGGCCCCGTGGCTAGAGCTGGGCCGGAGGACCCGTTGGTCAGCACGGTGCTGGACGGCCGCTACCTCGTGCAGACCAGGATCGCCAGCGGCGGCACCTCGACGGTCTATCGCGGCGTCGACCTCCGGCTCGACCGCCCCGTCGCGGTGAAGGTGATGGACTCTCGCTATGCCGGCGACGACCAATTCCTGACCCGCTTCCAGCTGGAGGCCCGCACGGTCGCCCGGCTGAAGGACCCTGGGCTGGTCGCGGTCTACGACCAAGGCCAGGATGGGAGGCACCCGTTTCTGGTCATGGAGCTCATCGAAGGCGGCACCCTGCGCGAGCTGCTGGCCGAACGCGGCCCGATGCCGCCTCATGCCGTGGTGGCGGTGCTTCATCCGGTGCTGGGCGGGCTGGCCGCCGCACACCGCGCCGGCCTGGTGCATCGTGACGTCAAGCCGGAGAACGTGCTGATCTCCGATGACGGCGACGTCAAAATCGCCGATTTCGGGTTGGTACGCGCGGTCGCCGCCGCGGGAATCACCTCCGCGAGCGTCATTCTGGGAACCGCGGCCTACCTGTCCCCCGAACAGGTCCGCGACGGCAACGCCGGTCCCCGCAGCGACGTCTACTCCGCCGGGATCCTCACCTACGAGCTGCTGACCGGGCGCACACCGTTCACCGGCGACTCCGCGTTATCCATCGCCTACCAGCGGCTCGATACCGACGTCCCACCCCCCAGCGCCGCGATCGACGGTGTGCCCCGGCAATTCGATGAGATGGTGGCGAGAGCGACTGCCCGCGACCCCGCCGATCGATACGCCGACGCGATCGAGATGGCCGCCGATGTGGACGCGATCGGCGACGAACTGGCGCTGCCCGAATTCCGGGTACCGGCGCCGCGTAACTCCGCTCAACACCGCTCGGCTGCGCTGCACCGCAGCCAAATCATCGAGCAGCCCGCCGCCGCGCAGCAGCCGCGGCCGGTCGTGAAAGCACCGGTTCACCATCCCACCCGCCAGTTGACCCGCGGACCCGGGGACTGGTCCGAACCGACACGACGGGACCAACCCGACTCCGAACCCCCCGAAGAAGATGCAAGCGGATACGAACCTGTGTCCGGCCAATTCGCCGGGATCGCGATGAGCGAATTCATCTGGGCCCGACAGCACGCCCGGCGCATGCTGGTGATCTGGGTCGCGATCGTGGTGGCGCTCACCGGGCTGGTCGCGACCGCAGCATGGACGATCGGCAGCAATCTGAGCGGACTGCTGTAGAAGGTTGCGCGAGCAGACCCTAGTCGCGCAACATCTCCGCGACCAGGAACGCCAGCTCCAGTGACTGCTGGGTGTTCAGCCGCGGGTCACATGCCGTCTCGTAGCGGCCGGCCAGGTCCGTGTCCGAAATGTCTTGCGCCCCACCCAAACACTCTGTGACGTTCTCGCCGGTGATCTCGACATGGATGCCACCGGGATGGGTGCCCAACGCACGATGCACCTCGAAGAAGCCCTGCACTTCGTCGACGATGCGGTCGAAATGGCGGGTCTTGAACCCGGTGGACGACTCGTGGGTGTTGCCGTGCATCGGGTCGCACTGCCAAATCACCTGGTGACCGGTGGCCTGGACCTTCTCGATGATCGGCGGCAGCACATCGCGCACCTTGTTGTTGCCCAGCCTGCTCACCATCGTCAGCCGGCCCGGCTTGTTGTGCGGGTCGAGCCGCTCGACGTATTCGACGGCCAGCTCCGGGGTCATCGTCGGGCCCAGCTTGACGCCGATCGGGTTGGCGATCACCTCGGCGAAGGCGATGTGTGCGCCGTCGAGCTGGCGGGTTCGCTCGCCGATCCACACGGTGTGCGCCGATAGGTCATACAGCTGCGGGCCCGCACCGTCCTCGCCCTCGGCCATGCGCAACATGGCGCGCTCGTAGTCGAGCACCAAGGCCTCGTGGCTGGCGTAGATGTCGGCGGTCTGCAGATTGCGGTCGGCCACCCCGCAAGCGCTCATGAACCGCAGCCCGCGGTCGATCTCGGTGGCCAGCGCCTCATACCGCGCACCCGCCGGCGACGTCCGGACGAATTCCCGGTTCCAGTCGTGGACCAGGTGCAACGACGCCAGCCCCGACGAGGTCAGCGCGCGCACCAGGTTCATCGCGGCGCTCGCGTTGGCGTAGGCCCGCACCAGCCGCGACGGGTCGTGCTCGCGCGCGGCGGCGTCCGGGGCGAAACCGTTGATCATGTCGCCGCGGTAGGACTTCAGGCCCAGCGCGTCGAGGTCGGCCGACCGCGGCTTGGCGTACTGACCGGCGATACGGGCCACCTTGACCACCGGCAGGCTGGAACCGTAGGTCAACACGACGGCCATCTGCAACAGGGTGCGAACGTTGCCCCGGATGTGCGGTTCGGTGTTGTCCACGAATGTCTCCGCGCAGTCGCCGCCCTGCAGCAGGAACGCCTCGCCCTTTGCGACCTGAGCCAGATGGCCCTGCAGCCGCACGATCTCGGACGGCACGGTCACCGGCGGCACGCTCTCCAGTACTGTCCGCATGGCCGCTGCGTGGTCAGCGGACCAGTTAGGTTGCTGGGCAGCCGGCTTGGCCAACGCGGCGTCCAACCGGGCCCGCAAATCCGCTGGCAGCGGCGGCAGCGGCGGCAGTTGGTCGATCGGTATGTCGACGGTCCAGTTCATCGGTCCATGGTAACCGGGCGACGCCACCGGCCGATCAGGGCGAACGCTCGCCGTCCGCGACGGTAGTCCGATTGTCCGTCTCGCCCCCTCGCCGCTTAGCGGCTGGGGGTGCCCCCACCGCGGGACGGCCCGCGTGCAGCATCGTCTACGGACGTGATGAGGCGAAACCGACGCAGCTGGTCCCGAGCGTCCACTAGCGCGTCATGGACGTCTTGCGGCCGCGGCGGCATCCGGGGACGTCCTCGGTCTTCCCACAGTTGGCGCAGTTCCCGGGTGAAGCGGGGTATCGCCGCCGGCAGGGCGGTCATCGGACCCCACAACTGACACAAGGCCACATGGTCATAGGCCCCCACCCAGGCCCACAGCTCGATCGGTTCGGTGGCCTCAGCTTTGAAGGCGCCGAAGAACTCCTCCAGGTCCAAACGAATCTGGCTGCGCGCGCGCCACAACTGCGAGGCCGGTGGCGGCAGCTTGGGCAGCACGTGCGCGCGTACCCAGCTGCCGGCCCGCTCGGGATCGAATTCCGTGGACACGGCGTAGTACTCGCGACCGTCCTCGGCGACTACCCCGATCGAGATCAGCTCGATGGTGCGGCCGTCCTCAATGAATTCGGTGTCGTAGAAGTACCGCACGCGGAAAGCCTAGGGGCAGCCTAACCGCCGATCAGGATGGGCTCGGTTCCCTCGGGCGGCGGCGCGGGATGCACCTCGCGGTCTAGCTCGGCGTCAACGGTCCGCTCGTCGGGCAGGCGCGGCGTACCCGCGATCGCGCACTGCAACCACAATTTGGCCCGAACGACCGGGCGACGCCACGTCCGTTCTCGTTGCAGTGCGCGGCGCATCTTGTCCGGCTGGGTGCTGTAGCGCCACCGCGCCCACGGGGCATGCGGACGGGACAGCCGGATCGCGCCGATGACCAGTAGTACGACGATGAACATGCCGAGCAGACCAGTCCACAACTTGCCCTTGAGCAGCACCACCACGGCCAGCGGCAAAGCCAGCGCCAGCACGCCGCCCACCCCGGCGCGCAGCGCCACCGAATCGGCGCCATGCCAGATCGGCAGGAAAAACATCAGCGGGTGGAAGCCCATGATCAAGAGTCCCGCCACGGCCACCGCCGCAAAGACCGCGTCCACCGACGCCCGCCCGTCTTCCTCCCAGTACACATCGGACAGGTGCAGGATCAGCGCGTACTCGTCGAGCACCAACGCGGCACCGATCCCGAAAAAAGTCGCCGCCACGGTGAATTGAGGCTCTTGTCCGTCGACGGAGAGAGTCACCAATGTCAGGCCGGAGACCAGCACCAGGACCACACCGAACGCCACGTGATGAATGTGCACCGCCCCGACCTGGATATTCCGCGGCTGCCACCACCTGGTCGGCAGGCCAGCGTCGCGGCGGTGGCGGATAAGCCGTACGAAGCTTCGCGCGACAAAGAAGGTCAGGATGAAGGCGAGCAAGCAACACAACAACGGCAGGCGGCCACGCTCGACGATGTCATGAGAGAACCAGCGGAGCACCCTCGGCACGAACCAGTGGAGCACGCTAGAAACCTACGCCTGCGCCCCTTGGACACTGCGGAAGCCGCGCTGTGCTACACGGGCCCGGTGCGGACACCGATTACGCTGGTCTGCGAGATGAATAAATGGCAGGCGCCCGACGTGGGCAGTCGACGCGGGCGGGTGTTGCTGTGGTGCCTGCTCTGGCTACTGGCCGCCGCGGCGCTGGGTCCCGCGGTCGGGCACTTATTCGGGCACATCCCCTACCGCATCGATATCGACGTCTATCAGATGGGCGGTCGGGCCTGGTTGGACGGGCGGCCGCTGTACCGGGGCGACGTGTTGTTCCCCACACCCATCGGGCTGAATCTGCCGTTCACCTACCCCCCGCTGGCAGCTGTTGCGTTCTGCCCGTTCGCCTGGTTGGGCATGCCCGCCGCCAGCGTCGCGATCACGCTGATAACGCTCGTGCTGCTGATCATCTCGACGATGATCGTGCTGACCCGCTTGGACGTGTGGGCCACCTCACCCTGGCTGCCCGGGCCGGCCTGGTCGCGCCGGTTGTGGTTGGCCGTGGTCATCGTGGGCCCGGCAGCGCTCTGGCTTGAGCCCATCAATTCGAACTTCGACTTCGGCCAGATCAACGTCGTGCTGATGACCCTGGTGATCGCCGACTGCTTCCCGCGCCGCACGCCATGGCCGCGCGGGCTGATGCTGGGCTTGGGGATGGCGCTCAAGCTCACTCCGGCGGTGTTCCTGCTCTACTTCCTGCTCCGTCGCGACAACCGCGCGGCGTTGACCTCCTTAGCGTCTTTCGCGGGGGCAACGCTGCTCGGTTTCGCGCTGGCGTGGAGCGATTCACTGGAGTACTGGACTCATACGGTGCGCCACACCGACCGGATCGGCACCGCGGCGTTGAACACCGACCAGAACATCGCGGGTGCCCTCGCCCGGCTCGGCCTTGGGGAGCAGGAGCGCTTCCTGCTGTGGGTGGCCGGGTGCCTGCTCGTGCTGACGGTGACCATATGGGCGATGCGCCGGGTGCTGCGGGCCGGCGAGCCGATGCTGGCCGTCATCTGCGTGGCCCTGTTCGGGTTGGTGGTTTCGCCGGTGTCGTGGTCACACCATTGGGTGTGGGTCCTGCCGGCGGTGCTGGTGACAGGGATTTTGGGCTGGCGACGGCGCAACATCGCACTGGCCGTGGTCAGCGCTGCCGGGGTGGCGCTGATGAGGTGGACGCCCATCGACCTGCTCCCCAAGCACCACGAGGAGACTGCGGAGTGGTGGCGTCAACTCGCCGGGATGTCCTACGTGTGGTGGGCGCTGGCGGTCATCGTGACCGCAGGACTTACTGTCACCGCCAGCATGAGCGCGCAGCACGCGACAACCCGCAGCCCGACGCCGGTACCGGCGGTCAGCTGACTAAACCGCGGCTGTCTCGGGGATTCGCGCCGCATCCGTGGCGCCGTTGCCGGCCTCCTTGGCGGTGGCGGCGTAGATGTCGACGTACTCCTGACCGGACAGTCCCATCAGCTCATAGATCACTTCGTCGATGACGGCTCGCTCGATGAAACGGTTGCCCGCCAACCCCTCGAAACGTGAGAAGTCCATCGGCTTGCCGAACCGGACGGTGACCCGGCCGAACCGCAACATCTTTTTGCCGGGCGGGTTGACCACATTGGTGCCGATCATCGCCACCGGTATCACCGGAACCCCGGTCTCCAACGCGAGCCGCGCCAGCCCGGTCTTGCCCTTGTACAGCCGGCCGTCTGGCGAACGGGTGCCCTCCGGATACATACCAAGCAACTTGCCCTGTTTCAGCAACCCCTCGGCGGTGTCCAATGCGGCCTGCGCGGTGTCGGCGTTGGAACGGTCGATAGGCACCTGACCGGCGGAGCTGTAGAACCAACGGTAGAACCAGCCTTTCAGGCCGGTGCCGGTGAAGTATTCGGCTTTCGCCAGGAAGGTGATCCGGCGGCGGACCACCAGCGGGAGATAGAAACTGTCCGCCACGGCAAGGTGGTTACTGGCCAGTATCGCCGGTCCGGAACTCGGGATATGTTCCAGCCCTTCGGTTTTCGGACGACCGAGCAGAGTGAACAACCAGCCCATGAAGACGTACTTGAATAGCCAGTACCACATGGCCCTCCCTCTCGCCCGCACGGTTGGTGTTCTGCGCCACTGTACCGATCTGTGACGGATGGGACCACCTCGCGCGCCGGTGGCTCACTGCTCAACTGTGACCGAGATGGCCTCATAGCGAGTTTTCACGTCGCCGTCTTCGGGGGCTGTTGGGGCTGTCTCGGTGGGTAGGCCGCCCCCGGGCGGACCGTCCGGCGGAGGTTTCACCGACCGGTCGATGTCGTCCACGATGGCGCGGATCACCTCCAGCAGGGCGACGCTGTGGTCCGCGACGAGAGTGAGCAACGGGTGCTGGTCACCGGTTACCAGCGCGGCCAGTGCGCACACCGGACACCACACCTGCTGGCACTTGCCGGTCCCGACACCACCGCCTGCCGCCAGCGCGGCCGCTGACCGCACCGCGGGATCGATCCCGTCCAGGATCGCCTGTGCAAGCTTGCGCAGCTCGGGACCGATGTCGGGATGAGCCCTACTCACGTCGGCCACACCTCCGG
Organism: Mycobacterium sp.; assembly: GCA_035569455.1. Taxonomy (GTDB): domain Bacteria; phylum Actinomycetota; class Actinomycetes; order Mycobacteriales; family Mycobacteriaceae; genus Mycobacterium. The sequence continues at coordinate 42,660 of DATMMZ010000168.1, forward strand.
ATTCGGTCGAAAACGAACGGTCAGCTCACTACCCCGCAGGTGTGCGTCCAGCACCGTACAGCGCCGCAGTACGGACGCCAACCTAACTCTGCGTCGTAGTCCGCCGGCACTGACGATCAGGTCGTCGTCGACCCGGCCCAGCGTCAGCGCTCCAGGATCAAGCTGGGGCAACGCTAGTCGCAGTCGGTATACCGACTCCAGTCCCGATCCGGATTCCAAGTCCACAATAGGACGTAACGGACCCGGCGGCGCCGCTCCGCCCCGACGACGGGCGCTGTCCAGCAGTCCGCCCAGTGCCTTGGGGCCGATCGGCTCGCCGGACAAATGCGGAGTCAGCACCAGCGCCACATCACCGATGGTGGCCTCGAGATCGTCGAGGACGGCGCGCTGCTCGGAGATGCGTTCGGCGTACCAGTAGAACGCGGGGTGAGCGGGCAGGCTGTGGTACTCATACGACTCGTCTTGCAGGAGAACCTGATTGACGATCAGCTCCTCGACGCGTACGCCCATCAGTGCCAATGAGCCCAGCGTCCGGGTCGCCTCGGCCGCGACCACCCGCTCGGGAGTCAGGACCAGGTGCGCACTGACCAGCTCCCCGTCGGTCAGCAGTGCGCCTAGACGATCAACACTGGCGCTGATGCGCTCGAGCAGTTCCACCACTGCCGCCGACCGGCCGTCGTCGGCGCTAGTGCTGAGCCTGCGATGACGCGGCCAGGCACGCTCCACATACAGTCCGAAGGTCGCGGGCAGGGTCAGCATTCGCAATGCGTCTGCGGTCGAGGCGCAGTCCACCACGAGGCGATCCCATCGGCCGGTTGCCGCGAGCTCGCCGACCGCGTACAGACCGAGCACTTCCTGAACACCGGGCAACGCTGAGAGTTCTTCGGGGGCAATGGTGCTCAACTCAGAGTTGGGGAACCGCCGGTCCACGGTGCGGACCACTTCATTCCACCGAGCCTCGAGCAGGGCCAGGGTGTCCAGCGCCAGCGCGTCGAGAAAGCCACCGCCCGTCTCCGTCGCCCCGGTTTCGAGCTCGGCGAACACCCGAACCGGCTCTCCCTGACCCGTGGGCGCGACCGCGACGCCCAGCACGTCGCCCAGCGAATGCGCCTGGTCGGTGGACACGACCAGCACCCGCCGCCCCTGGCTGGCATCGCGGACCGCGGTGGCGCACGCCAGGGTGGACTTTCCTACCCCGCCTTTGCCAACGAAGAGACTGATCCGGGCCGGGGTGGGCACCACGAAGTCACTGGAGTCACTCAGCCCTCGACTCGTTTCTTTAGATCCTTCAATGCGCCGTCGATCAACCTGCGTTCCGCCTTGCGTTTGAGCATCCCGATCATCGGGATGGCAAGGTCGACCGAGAGTTCGTAAGTGACGTCGGTGCCAGAGCCCTTGGGCGCCAAGCGATATGAGCCTTCGAGGGCCTTGAGCAGTGAGCTGGATTCGAGAGTCCAGCTGAGCGATTTTCGGTCCGCCGGCCACTTGTAGGACATGATCAAGGTGTCTTTGAAGATGGTTGCGTCCATCAGCATCCGCGCCCGTTTCGGGTAACCCGCGTCGTCAGCCTCTAGGACTTCGACTTCCTTGTACTCCGAAATCCATTCCGGGTAGGCCTCGAGGTCGGCAATCGCCTTCATCACCTCGCCCGGGTCCGCGTCGATGTAGATCGTCTGCGTCGTCTTGTCCGCCACGTGGCAACTTCTCTCTCTCCCGCGAGCGGGTAAACCCCCACCATCTGCGGGAGTACCCCAGCCTCACGGCAAAACGGTACTCTCCGTGCAAACCTTGACGCGGTTAAACTACCGGAGAAACACCCACCGGACGTGACTGTTCGAGTGTCGTTTTCACTTCAAAGGCCATTTTTTTGCCGGCCACTCGGCGTCGGTGTGTCATTTTGGCCAAATTCATCTTGGCCAGCTGCCAGGCCGCCGCGCCGGTGGGTTCGGCGTGCATGAAGTAGTGCAGCAGCACCCCGTCCAGTGTCGGTTCCAGCCAGACCTCCATGGTGCCCGTCAGTGCACCAGTGACCGCCCACCTGATCCCTTTGTCAGCACGATCCTCGACGACCCGCAACTGCAAATCAGGCCACCACCGAAGCCAGTTCGACCGATCGGCGACCGCCGCACCGACCTTTGTGCCATCTGCGGCGACAAACGTCTCGTCGGCGATCTGGATGCTGTTCATCGCCTCAGCTTCACATACCGATTCGGGGCGCATGCCCGAGGGCATGCCAGGCGCGGACCCAACGGACCCAACGGACCCACGGCAATCGCGGTGGTGCGCCAACCGACCGGCTCCAGGCTGCGCGAATGATCCCATTAGGCTGGGCGACAGCAAGCCGGCTCCCGGACCAATCACACTAAGTCAAACGAGGTCAAAAGAGTGCGTGAGTACAGTGCCCCCGCCCGCTTTTCCGTCGGCGACCACGACAACATTGCGGCAGCGGTCTTTGAGCACGAGCGCGACGATCCCGACTTTGTCATCTACCAGCGCCAGATCGACGGCGCCTGGACCGACGTCACGTGCGCCGAGGCGGCCGACCAGATTCGTTCTGCGGCGCTGGGTTTGATCTCATTGGGGGTGCAGGCCGGGGACCGGGTGTCCATCTTTTCGGCCACCCGCTACGAATGGGCGATCCTCGACCTCGCGATCCTGTCCGTCGGCGCCGTCACGGTGCCGATCTACGAGACGTCGTCGGCCGAGCAGGTGCGCTGGGTGCTGCAGAACTCAGAGGCCGTGTTGGCGTTTGCCGAAACCGACGCGCACGCGGCGATGGTCAGCGAGCTGACCGGCGGGCTGCCCGCGCTGCGTCGGGTGCTGCACATCGACGGTTCGGGTCCCAAGGCGCTCGACCAGCTCATCGAGGCCGGTGGGTCGGTCGACCCGGCCGAGCTGACCGCCAGGCTGGCTGCGCTGCGCGCCCAGGACCCGGCGACGCTCATCTACACCTCAGGCACCACCGGACGACCCAAAGGCTGCCAGCTCACCCACGCGAACCTGCTCAACGAGATCCGGGGGACCCACGAGTGCTTGCCGACGCTGCTGCGCCAGGGTCAGCGGCTGCTGGTCTTCCTGCCGTTGGCCCACGTGCTGGCCCGGGCACTCACGTTGTCCGCGTTCTCCAACAAGGTGACCGTCGGATTCACCAGCGACATCAAGAATCTGGTGCCGATGCTCGCGGTGTTCAAACCGACGGTGGTGGTGTCGGTGCCGCGGGTGTTCGAGAAGGTGTACAACACCGCCGAGCAAAACGCCTCCAACGACGGCAAAGGGCCGATCTTCGCGATGGCCGCGCAGACCGCGGTCGACTGGAGCCGGGCCCAGGACACTGGCGGGCCGGGGTTGCTGCTGCGCGCCAAGCACACGCTGTTCGACCGGCTGGTTTACCACAAGCTGCGTGCGGCCCTGGGCGGCAACTGCCATGCGTCCGTCTCCGGTGGCGCACCGCTGGGTGCGCGGCTGGGCCACTTTTACCGCGGTGTGGGCCTGACCATTTACGAGGGCTACGGCCTGACCGAGACCAGCGCGGCGATCACGGTCAATCAGATCGACGGCCTGAAGATCGGCACGGTTGGAAAACTGGTACCCGGCAACAGCATGCGCATCGCCGACGACGGCGAGCTGTTGGTGCGCGGCGGCGTGGTGTTCGGCGGCTACTGGCGCAATGAGCAGGCCACCGACGAGGCATTCACCGACGGCTGGTTCAGGACCGGTGATCTCGGCGCGGTCGACGAGGACGGCTTCTTGACCATCACCGGCCGCAAGAAGGAGCTGATCGTCACTGCAGGCGGCAAGAATGTCGCCCCCGCCGTGCTGGAGGACCAGCTGCGGGCTAATCCGCTGATCAGCCAAGCGATGGTGGTCGGTGATGCCAAACCATTCATCGGCGCGCTGATCACCATCGATCCGGAGGCGTTCGAGGGCTGGAAGCAGCGCAACAGCAAGGCGACCACCGCGTCGCTCGCCGATCTGGCTACCGACCCCGACCTGGTCGCCGAGGTGGACGCGGCCGTCAAGCAGGCCAACCAGTCGGTGTCGCACGCTGAATCGATCCGCAAATTCCGCATTCTGCCGGTCGACTTCACCGAGGACACCGGTGAGCTGACGCCGACGATGAAGGTCAAGCGCAACGTGGTGGCCGAGAAGTTCGCCTCCGACATCGACGCGATCTACAGCAAGGACTAACCGCGGAGAAGGTCCGCAAGCCGGGCGGCCAGCGTGTCCCAGCGCCACTGCGACGTCACCCACTGCCGTCCAGCAGCGCCCATCGCGGCGGCGCGGTCGCGATCGGTCAGCAATTCGGTGACGGCGTCGGCGACCTTGTCCACCGAGCGGCCGTCGACCACTAAGCCAGTCTTGTTGTGCTGCACGGCTTCTGGGGCTCCACCCGATTCGCCGGCGATCACCGGCACGCCGGTGGCCGAGGCCTCGAGGAACACGATGCCCAAACCCTCGACGTCCATTCCCCCGCCGCGGGTGCGGCATGGCATCGCGAACAGGTCGGCCAATGCATGGTGAGCGGGTAGTTCGTCGCCCGGCACGCCGCCGGTGAATGTCACATGGTCGGCCACCCCGCAGTCCTGGGCCAGTGTGCGCAGCGTGTCCAGGTACGGGCCGCCCCCGACGATCACCAGCGCGGCTCCGTCGGCACGCCGCCGTATCGACGGCAGCGCCTTGATCAGCACGTCCTGGCCCTTGCGCGGCACCAGCCGCGACACGCACACGACGGTGGGCCGCCCACCCAGCCGGTAACGGTCACGCAGCTCCGCGCGACCGGCCGGATCGGGCCGGAACCGGTCGGTGTCCACGCCGGGCGGCAGGTACTCCAGCGAGGCTTCGGGCCCAAACGCCGACGCGAATCGTGACCGCGTGTAGCGGCTGACGAAGGTCATTGCATCGGTGCCGTCGCCGATGCGGCGCAGCACCGAGCGCGCGACCGGAAGCATTGACCAGCCCACTTCGTGGCCGTGTGTGCTGGCCAGCACCCGCCTCGCGCCGGCCAGCCGGGCGCGCTGCGCCAGCAGGGCCAGGGGTGCGGCCGCGCCGAACCAGACGGTGTCGATGTCATGCTCAGCGATAAGCCGGCGCATCCGCGCATCGACCGCCGGGCCGGGCAGCATCAGCGTGCCGGGATGGCGCACGACCCGATAGCCGGCCGTGCGGGCCGAGTCGTCAAAGGCAGCGGCGCCCTTCCATTGCGGTGCGTACACCGTCATCTCGTGTGAACCGGCTTGGACCAGCCGGCCGACGAATTCCCCCAGGTACGACTGAATGCCGCCGCGCCGGGGCGGAAAGTCGTTGGTCACCAGCAGGAACCGGCTCACCCGCGTTAATTTAGCGGGTCACGGTCTCCCACTGGAGCCAGCGCACCAGCAAAATGGCCGGGACGTCGGCCAGCACGTCGTGAACCGCTGTGGGCACGTCGGCATGCTTGACACCGCAGGTGGCCACGTAGAGTTCGCGCAACTTCGCCGTCCCGTAGGTGTCGGCCACGAAACGGGCGAACCACCATGCGCGGTCATAAGCCAATGAGCGTTGCGGCCCGGGCGTGTCCAGGTCGGCGTCCGACGGCAGTGTCAGCGGCACAGGCAGCGCATCGACGGGTACGGCGGTGTGTGGCCGCGCAACGAAATCAGCGACCCCTTCGGTCAGCCATCGAGGTGCATCCAGCGCGGTGTCGGCACGTGCCGCGTAGTGAAAAAGCTCGTGGGCCAACACAATTCGTAGCGATGTTTCACTCATACCGACCGCACCCGGCGCGAACACGATCCGTTGGCCGACCGCCACCCGCTGAACGGGGTCGACGCGGTCGGCGACCGTCACCGCCGCGATATCCGCCCACTGCGATGCCGGGCCCCCTCCAGCGGCGGCGTGAAACTCTTCGTCCGAGCCGGCGACCACCACCGAGACATCGCGCGACCAATCCGCGCCCCAGAAGGCCTCCACTTCGTCGATCGCGCCACCGATGTTGGCCGCAATACGCGACATCAGGTGGTCACTGGCCGGGACGTCCGAACCGACCAGCCGGACGCGACGGTCGCCGACCGTCAACTGCCTGGCCACGGGGCTCGCCTGGGCGTGAGCCGGCGTTACCAGCTGTGCGCGTCTTGCAGAGCTGTCGACCACCTGATCGACCGGCACGGCCGCGGCCGCAATCAGCTCAACAACAAGCACCCAGGCCAGCAGTATCGGAGACCACCGGCGCCGCCCCGAAGCGCCCGGCAGCCGCCCCGCAGCCAGGCGTTCTCTAGTAGCGGCGCGCGTCGTAGATCGGACCGGACGAGTTCATCGGCACCACCCGCACCGGCACACCGTAGGTGGACGAATGGATCATCATGCCGTCACCGACGTAGATGCCGGTGTGTGACGCGTCTGAATAGAAGGTCAGCACGTCGCCGGGCTGCAGGTCGGACAGCGCCACCGGCTGACCGCCCTGGGCCAACGCCTGGCTGGAGTGCGGTAGCGAGATCCCGGCCTGTTGGAACGCCCACATCACCAATCCGGAGCAGTCGAACCCGCCGGGTGCGGCGCCGCCCCACACGTACGAGCTTCCGACCTGCGTCAACGCCGCCTGCACGACGACCGCGCGGTCGCCGCCACCGGCAGGCGCCGGGGGGAGTCCGAACGGCCCGGGCAACCCGCCGGGCGGTGGAGCGTCAGCGGGTGGTGCTCCGCCAGGCGGTGGCGCACCGGGCGGTGCCGCCTCCGGCGCCGGCACACCGGGCGGCGGAGCCGCCGGCACACCGGGCGGCGGAGCCGCCGCCGGGACCGGCCCGGGATCGGCGAGCGCTGTGCGCTGCTGAGGCGACAACGAAAGATACTGCGACTTGACGACCGCGATCTGCACTTGCAACTGGCTCTGCTTTTTCTGCAGGCCCGCCCGAACCGCGGCAGCCTGTTCGGCGGCGTTCTTGGCATCAGCGGCGGACTTGATCGATGCCTGCTCGGCCTTGGCGGCCTGCTCTCCGGCAGCCCGATAGCTGGTCATTTGCGTGGACATTTGAGTCGCCAGCACCCGCTGCAGGGCCATCTTGTCGATGAGCTGCTGAGGCGACTCCGCCGTCATGATGGCGTTCATGCCGTCGGTGCGACCACCCATGTATGCCGCTGCGGCAAGCCTGTTTACAGCTGTCTGGAAGCTGGTCAGGCGCGCTTTTGCGGCCGAGACGGCGGCTTGGTCATCCGTGAGCTTCTTGTCTGCCGCGCGCTGGGCGGCCAGCTTGTCGTTCAAGTCAAGTTGCGCGCTGTGCATCGCTTCGGTCGTCTGCTCGGCCTGGCGAGATAGCTCGGTGAGCTTTGCCATTGCGTCGTCTGCGGGATCGGCCACCGCGCGGGCGGCGAGAGCACCGGATATCACGGTGAAGCCCGCAAGCGTTCCGATGAAAGACCGCGTAATAACGCGCGCGATCGGATGCCTAGAGCCAAGCCTCAAGAGTTTGCTTCCTTAAAACTGCCAGAAACTGCCAACGTCGTGTCGTCATCAAGCCGGTTTAGGTCTCAAACAGGTTACGAAATGATATCGACGTTTGTCCAAAGGGGGTCGTTAAGAAATTGGAAAGATTTATGTCAGCAGCTTGAGAGCCGGGACGTCCGAAGCACGTCGGGCAATTAAGCGACCCCGGATCCGCGATTACGGTGGATCGGCACCAGACGCAACCTCGGGGCCAATCCGACATCGGCGAGCACTTCCAGAGCGGCGCGCTCGTCGTGCAACAAGGTTTCCGGCACCCCGAGTAGCACGCTGACGACACAGTCGCGGCATCCCGGGCCGCGCACCGCGCAGTCGTCACAGTCGATCACCACCGGGTCCCCCGGCCCGGGCGCCGCGACGGTTTTGCTGTCGGGTCCGCTGCTTTGTGGCACCGTGCTTTGTGACATCGGGGTCGGTCCTCTCGGTCTAGCTTCGGCGTGCTGTCCGAACGCTAACCGCAGCCACCGACAGGTAGCCGCCGGAGCCGCCCGGCGTGGCAACTGGGCAGGTGTCGGTGCGGGTGCTTAACGTCACGCCCGTGAGTGTGACCGGCGCGACTCAGCTGAGTTTGGCCGACGCGCAAGGCGCCTGGGTGCCGGCCGAAGAAGTCTCGTTGCGCGAGACCACGTTCGTCGTGGTGGACCTCGAGACGACGGGCGGACGGGCGACCAGTACCCCGGGAAGACCGGAAAGCCCCGCCGACGCCATCACCGAGATCGGCGCGGTCAAGGTTCGCGGCGGCGCCGTGCTCGGTGAGTTCGCCACCCTGGTGGACCCGCAGCGCAGCATCCCACCGCAGATCGTGCAGCTCACCGGCATCACCACCGCCATGGTCTGTGACGCACCGACCATCGATGCCGTGCTGCCGATGTTTTTTGAGTTCGCCGGCGATTCGGTGCTTGTCGCCCACAACGCGGGTTTCGACATCGGATTCCTGCGGGCTGCCGCGCAGCGCTGCAATATCCCCTGGCGCCGGCCGCAGGTGCTGTGCACAGTCCGGCTGGCTCGGCGGGTGCTGAGCCGCGAGGAGGCCCCCAGCGTGCGGCTGGCCGCATTGGCGCGACTGTTCGCCGTCGCCGCCCAGCCCACCCACCGCGCGCTCGACGATGCCCGCGCCACCGTGGACGTGTTGCACGCACTCATCGAGCGAGTCGGTAACCAGGGCGTGCACACCTACGCCGACCTGCGCTCGTATCTGCCCGACGTGACGCCAACCCAACGCCGCAAACGCGTGCTCGCCGACGGCCTGCCGCATCGACCCGGGGTCTATCTTTTCCGCGGCCCGTCGGGCGAGGTGCTGTATGTGGGCACCGCGATCGACCTGCGACGCCGGGTCAGCCAGTACTTCAACGGCGCCGACCCCCGCGGCCGGATCAAGGAGATGGTCGCGCTGGCCGACAAGGTCGAGCATGTCGAGTGCGCGCACCCGCTGGAGGCCGGTGTGCGGGAACTGCGGATGTTGGCCGCACACGCCCCGCCGTACAACCGCCGGTCGAGGTTTCCGCAGCGATGGTGGTGGGTTGCGCTGACCGATGAGGCCTTTCCACGCCTATCCGCGGTGCGTGCGCCGCGGCACGACCGCGCCGTCGGCCCCTTCCGAACCCGCGCCGACGCCACCGAAACAGCGGCGCTGCTGGCGCGGTTCACCGGGCTGCGAACCTGTACCGCGCGCCTGGCCC
>DATMMZ010000169.1:0-11693 GCA_035569455.1 Mycobacterium sp.
TGCGACATGGTTTGCCTGTTGGCAATCCATACAGAATTCATACACTCATCGTGAAAAAATTCCCTTTGCGGGGTTAACACCTTGACCATCCATAGCTAATTCACACATCGGGCAAGAATCATCTGAAATTCAACACAAAACTTTCAATATTCACACGAAATCCGTCGTGCAATTCTAATAATTCGGAATGAAGAAATAAAATCAACCTGAATCTAGACAAAAAGTAAAGATCAGGGTCGATTTGGGTTACTTCAGGTGCGTTGAATCCGTCGACAAGGTTTGTATCGTCCCGAAACAAGCGAGCATATTGTCTTATTCGACCCCGTCTTCGGGGCAATGGGAGGAAAAGGCGCATGTCTTTCATAACGGCATATCCAGACAAGCTGTCGGCGGCAGCCGGCCATCTCGAGTCGATCGGCACCACATTGAACGCCGGCAATGCGGCCGCGGCCGGGCCGACCACCGGTGTCGTTCCCGCCGCGGCTGACGAGGTGTCGGCGTTGACCGCGGCGCAGTTCGCGGCCCACGGCGCGCGGTACCAGGCGCTGAGCACCCAGGCGGCAGCGATCCATCATTTGCTGGTGGCCACCCTGGCGGCGGCCGCGGGTTCCTACGCCGCAACTGAGGCCACGAACGCAGCTTCGGCCGTCTGAGCCGTCTGAGGGATAACGGGAGGAAAGCAACGTGGACTATGGGCTCTTGCCGCCAGAGGTCAACTCCGGCCGTATGTATACCGGCCCGGGAGCGGGTTCGTTGCTGGCCGCCGCGGCGGCCTGGGGAGAACTGGCCACTGAGGTGCATTCGACCGCGGCGGCTTACCAGTCGGCGATTTCCACGCTGACCAGTGGTCCGTGGCTGGGTCCGTCGTCGGTTGCGCTGACGGCGGCGGCGGCTCCATATGTGGGATGGCTACAGAGCAGCGCGGCGCATTCCGAGCTGGCTGCCGGCCAGGCGGCGGCGGCCGCTGCCGCGCACGAGACGGCATTTGCGATGACGGTGCCGCCCCCGGTGATCGCAGCTAACCGTGCGCTGTTGGCGGCATTGCTCGCGACGAATTTCTTGGGGCAAAATACCCCGGCGATCGCGGCTACCGAGGCGGAATACTTCGAGATGTGGGCTCAGGACGCGTCGGCGATGTATGCGTATACGAGTTCCTCGGCAGCGGCATCACAGTTGACCGATTTCGAGGAGCCACCGGAAGTGGCCGATTCATCCGGGCTGGCGCGGCAAGCCGCCGCGGTCTCCGCAGCCGCCGCCAATAATCCTGTCGAGACCGTTTGGCAAGACTTGCTGGCGCGTCTGGACACCCTGCATGACCCGTGGGCCCAAATGCTTTCGCCATTCACTGGCGCGAAGATGGACCAATACCTTACGAAGTACACCGCGTTCGACGACATAGTCTCGCTGTACGGCAAGTACATCGTGCCGTACGTGTCGACGGCGCAGTCGTCGATTCAGTCGGCGCAGGGCTTCGGACAGGTAAGCAACGGAATTACGGCCATGACCTCGTTCGCGAAGGGTCTGGCCCCCGCGGCCAAGGCGGTCGAAGGCGCGGCTCAGGCCGCCGGATCGGCCGCAACCAATGCCGCCGCGAACGCCGGGGGCGCGGCGGCGGGTCTGGGAAAAGCGCTTCCGCTGGGCGCCTTGTCGGTGCCACCAAGCTGGGCTCCGGTGAGCGCGGTAACCAACCCGGGGGTGGGGGCCCTCAACGCCACCGTTGTCCCGGCCGCGGCCGAAGGAGCGAATGGGCTGCCGATGGCCCCGTTCGGGCAATTCGGGGGAAACCGTTACGGGCGTATGCTTCCGACCTACGGTTTCAAGCCCTCGGTGATGGCGAGACCACCGGCCGCAGGGTAATAGAGCTGTCACTAGGACGAATTGCGCGCGTAATGGCAAGACCGCCCGCGCGCCACACCTGGTCGACACCCGTGACACCCGCGCTGTCGCCGGCCGCAAGCGGGTGCGGATTCCCTGGCACTCGGGCGCCTCGGCGGCCCCTTCCCCGGTCGCGTTTGAGGTGGGTTGCTTCTAGGATTTTCCCGCGCCCACCAGGCGGCTCCGACGGCGAGCCGATCTGGATCACATCGAGTAGTCGGATACCCGTGCACCACGAACAAATCGCCGTTACGGTTCGGGTCGTCGGGTCTGTGAACACCCGAAGGGAGCCTCATGGGATCAGCGAGCCAATGGCTCGGGTGTCAGGTGCTGATGCCGCCCGACCTTCCAACACCCTTCGGCGTCAACGCTTTCGGCCGCAGCGCACTTACATCGGTGGTCACGCCCATCAGTCAGCTTCACTCGGCCTACCGGCCGCCGCGCACTGCAGGCCCCCGTGGCGGCCGACGCCGGCGGTGGGGCAACGCATGCGCGTTTAACGACGACATCGCCGCACCTGTTACAAAATGGCGGTGCACGATGCCTATTCGCGCCGCGCGGTGATTCCGCGCGGCGGGCCCGTCAAATCCATTGCGTGGAGGCAATCATGACGCTCGCCGACCGACTGGCGCGAGTAGCACAGGCGACGGACCGGTGGGTCGGATGGTTCCGACTTCCCAAACCGTTGGGGCTCGCCGTCCTCATCGGATTGCGTGAACAGCTGCGCGCCGACAACCTCTACGACACCGGCCGCGGACCCGACGACCATCCGCCCGCCGAAGATGATGTTGCCTCCTGCCGCGACGCGCGAACCCTGGACGGCACGAACAACGACCTGCAATACCCGCTGATGGGATCGCTGGGCAGCCGATTCGGCCGAAACGTCCCCACCGCGTTGACCTATCCCGAAGACCGCGAGCACATCCTGGAACCCAACCCGCGCGTGATCAGCCAGCGACTGCTCGCCCGCGACAGCTTCAAACCGGCGACAACGCTGAACCTGCTGGCCGCCGCATGGATTCAATTCGAGGTCCACGACTGGTTCAGCCACGGCACCGTCGGCGACAACCCCTGGCAGATCCCCGTCGTGGCCCCCGATCCTTGGCCGGACCCGATAATGACCATCAAACGGACTGCACCAGACCCCAGCCCGGACGCCTCCAAACCGCCCACCTTCGTCACCCAGGACACCCACTGGTGGGACGGATCCCAGATCTACGGCAACACAGCGGGATTCGCCGACGGGCTGCGCACCGGCCAGCTCGGACAGGTCAGGATCGACGACGTCGGCCTGCATCCGGAGGATCTCGAGACCTACCTCGACCCGCACGGGGCCATCCGGGCGAACTTTTGGGTTGGGCTGGCCCTGCTGCACTCCCTCTTCTTGCGTGAGCACAACGCCATCTGCCGCGAGCTGCACCAACACTATCCCCAGATGAGTGACCAGCAGCTCTACGACAAAGCGCACCTGGTCAACTCGGCGCTGATGGCCAAGATCCACACCCTCGAGTGGACCCCGGCGATCATCGCCCGCCCCACCACCGAGGCCGCTATGCGGGCCAACTGGTTCGGGGTGCTCGGGCAGCGCTTTGACGACCGCTGCGGCCGCATCACCCCCAACGAGGTGTTGCAGGGCATCCCCGGATCGCCCACCGACCACGATGGCGTGCCCTACTCGCTGACCGAGGAATTCGTCGCCGTCTACCGCATGCATCCCCTGATCCCTGACGACTACGTCGTGCGCTCACTGCGCGACGATCGGGAGCTGGCGCACTACGAATTACCCGACCTGGCGGTGCCCCACGTCCGAGAGCGCCTCGCGCAGTGGGAGGCCGACGACTTGTTCTACTCGATGGGTGTCGCCTATCCGGGCCAGATTACGTTGCACAACTTTCCGATCCACCTGCAGGACTTCCACCGGGTCAACGACATTCCCATTGACCTGGCCGCCGCGGACATCCTGCGGATCCGGGAACGTGGTGTGCCGCGCTATAACGCATTTCGGCGGATGCTTCGACTCAAGCCCGCCGCCACCTTTGAGGACCTCACCGACAACCCTGTGTGGGCCGAGGAGCTGCGCCAGATCTACGGCGACGTCGAACGCGTCGACCTCATGGTTGGCCTGTACGCCGAACCCAAACCACCGGGTTTTGGGTTTAGCGACACCGCCTTCCGGATCTTCATCCTGATGGCCTCCCGCAGGCTGCGCAGCGACCGCTTTTTTACCACCGATTTCACCCCGGCGATGTACACCGAAGCCGGCATGGCCTGGGTGCACGCCAACTCCATGCGCACCGTGCTGCTGCGGCATTTCCCCGCTCTGGAGCCCACCCTGCGCTCGGTCACCAATCCGTTCGCCCCGTGGCCCAGAACGCCTGCGCGGCCGCCCACCCGGACATGCCCGCCGGTCACCACCACGCGCCGCTACCCCCCGCCACCGGGACCGCAGCCCACCTACGTGCCCTACAGCGACGCCCTCGAACAACCCGGCGCCGATGAGGACCGCCAGATCGATGCAATCGTTGAGGCGTTGCACGGCAACAACGAATGGGCCTACAAGAAATTCCATCACGGCCTGCGCGACGCCCACGCCAAGACGCTGGCCGTGCTGCGCGGCGAGCTCACCGTGTACCCCGACCTGCCGCCTGAGTTGGCTCAGGGCCTGTTCGCCCAGCCACGCAGCTATCCGGTGATCACCCGACTGTCCACCACCTCCGGGGTGATCCGCAGTGACCAGATACGCGGAGTACACGGCCTGGCGATCAAGGTCCTTGACGTCGCCGGTGAGCGCATGCTGGCCGACGATGATGCCGCCACTCAGGACTTCCTGCTGGTGACCCATCGGGAATTCCCGTTTGCCGATGTGCGCGCTTACCTGCGGCGCGGCATGCCCTCGGCGTGGCTGTTGGCTCGGCTGTCCGATCCCGGGCTGAGTGCCGTCGGCGCGCTGCTCACGCGGGCCAAACCCGCCCTGGCCCGAGTGGGGGTGGCACTGCCCAACGCTGTGGAGATCTTCATCGAGCCCAACACCCACATCCTGGGCCAGACCTTCTATTCGGCAGCTCCCATCCGGTGGGGCGATCATGTCGCCAAATTCGAGGTCGAGCCACTGTCGGAGTCGGTGCGGACACTGACCGGCCAGCCGCTGGCGGCTGATGCCGGTTACGACGCCTACCGCAACCAGGTGTTCGATTTCTTCGCCACCAACAACGCCGAATTCGAGCTGCGCGCTCAGCTGTGCACCGACCTGGCCCGGATGCCCATCGAGGACGCTACGGTGCCGTGGCCCGAAGAACTCAGTCCCCACATCCGCGTCGCCAAACTCCGCTATAACCAACAGAATCCGGACTCCCCTGACCGGCGACGGTTCGGTGACGACGTGCTGTCCTACAACTCGTGGCGCGGTCTGGCCGCACACCGACCGCTGGGCCCCATCAACCGGCTCAAACTCAAGGTGTACGAAGCCTCCAGCACCTTCCGCCATGACAAGAACAATGTCCGCCTTCTCGAGCCGACCGCCGCTGACCTTCCCGAGTAAGCGCGCGGACTCACTCACCGCCTCGACCCGAGCCCGGGCGGCGCAGGCCGTGACGAGCGCATCCAGCCGAAATTTGCGGTCAGCGGCGTTTTCACCCAGCGCCGAGCCGAGGGCAGCCCTAGACTTTCCAGACATGGCCAGCCGGTGGCAGTTGCTCGAACGGCCGGTGGAGCAGGAGACGATCCGCGCTGCGCTAACCGACGACGAGCAGCGCGGCGTGGTGCTCATCGGTCCCGCTGGCGTCGGCAAGACAACGCTGGCTCGTACCGTCACGGACACGCTGCCGTCGGCCGTGCGCTGGGCCGCGTGCACCGAATCCTCCCAAGCCATCCCGCTCGGTGCGTTTATGCAGTGGGTGGGGTCCTCGAGCGCGCGTGACCCGATCGCGCTGCTCACCGCAGCGCGCGAAAACATCCTCGCTGGCGCCGAGCCGGTGGTCGGCGTTGACGACGCGCATCTGCTGGACCAGCTCTCGGCCACGCTGCTGCACCACATCGCCGTCGAGCGGGCCGGGCACATCGTGGTCACAGTGCGCAGCGGTGAAGCCGTACCCGATGCGGTCACCTCGCTGTGGAAAGACGGCTACCTGCGGCGGTTCGATCTGCAGCCGCTGTCGAAAGAACAGAGCATCGCACTAGTCGAAACGGTGCTCGGCGGCACCCTGGAAGGCCTGTCGGCCGACGTCATGTGGACGGCCTCCGGCGGCAATCCATTGTTTCTGCGGCACATGGTCGAAGGCGCAGTCGAAGCCCGAACCCTGACCGAGGTCGACGGGGTCTGGCAGCTGCGCGGACCCACAGCCGTCTCCTCCGGCCTGGCCGAATTGCTGGAGAACCGGCTTGATCACGCCGGTGCTGAGGCGCTCGGCGCGCTGAAGTTTCTGGCGTTCTGCGAGCCGCTGGATCTCGATGCGCTCGTTGAGCTGGCCGGTGAAGACGCTGTCGACTCCGCCGAGCTGCAAGGGCTGATCCGAATCGTGCGCGACGGTCCCGCGCTCAACGCCCGCATCACTCATCCGCTGTACGGGGACGTGGTGCGCCGCCGCACCGGCACCGCTTCGGCGCGAAAGCTGCGCGGGCACATCGTGTCGGTGCTGGCCGCCCGAGACATCGACTCCGCGGCGGACCGCATCCGCCTGGCACAACTGTCCATCGATAGCGACCAGGTCGCCGACAACGGTCTGCTAGTCACCGCCGCTAAGGACGCCGTCTTCTTAGCCAACCTTCCACTCGGGGAACGGTTGGCGCGCAACGCATTTGAGCACGGAGATGGGCTGCGCGCTGGCGAGTTGCTTTCGCGCGCGGTGCTGTGGCAGGGACGACCGGGCGAAGCCGATGCGATCCTGGCCCAGTTCAACCCCGACGACCTCGACGAGCTGCAGCTCGTACTGTGGGGCATCCCGCGGCTATCCACGCTGTTCTGGTCGATGGGCGAAGTGGCCGAAGCCCACAACATCCTCTCCCTGATGCGCCAGCGGGTCACCCACCCCGCGCTGCGCCTCATCGTCGAGGCCACCGGGGCGGCGATGGCGGTGCACCAGAACAAGATCGAGGATGGCATCGCCGCCGCCGAGGCCGTCTTGGCCGACCCCGCAGCACCCAAACAGGCTGTCGACTTCGCGGCTTTCGCCGCGGGCCTGGCTATGCCCGTCGCCGGCCGCGGTGCCGAATTCGAACCTATCGCGGCACGGTGCCGCGCCGAGCAGAAGCCCACCGATGGGATGATCCGGTGGATGATCCGCTACGGCGACATCCTGGCGCTGACCCACACCGGCAGACTGGATCTGGCCGACCAGCGGGTGGCCGACTACAGCCGATTCTCCTCAGAGGGACAGTTCGTCGGCTGGGCTATCGCGAAGATCATGGCCGGGTTGGTCGCCACCTACCGCGGGAAGTTCCACCAGGCCATCGCGGCGTTCGAGCAAGCGCTCGCCGCGCTCAACGCCGAGAATTCGTTGCCGTGGCGGCTCCCCGGCCGGTTGCTGTTGGCCCGGGCGTATGCCGGATTGGGCCGCACCGCCGAAGCTGAGCGGGTTCTGGCCGACGCGAACGAACACGCCGGTCCCCACCTGGACCTGCACGAGCCGATGGCGATGATCGCCAAGGCGTGGCTGGCAGCAAGTCGCGGCGCCGAACGCACCGGCGTCGATCTGGCTCGCGCCGCCGCCGACATCGCCCACCGAGCCGGCCAGTACGCCGCCGAAGCCGAAGCTCTGCACCACGCCGCGCGCTTCGGGGACCGTACCGTCGCCGCCCGGCTGGGCGCGCTGGCCAAACGGGTCGATGGCACGGTGGCTGGGCTGTACGCTCGCCATGCCGCGGCGGTGGCCGGCTCCGATCCGCGAGCCCTCGATGCGGTGAGTACAGACTTCGAAAACGCCGGCCTGCTGCTCTCGGCGGCGGACGCCGCCGCCCAGGCCGTCGTGCTGTACGAGCGCAGCGGCCTCAATCGACACACCACCGAAGCTGCGGCGCGGGCGCTGCGATTAGCCCGACTGTGCGGCGGAGCGACGACACCGGCGATCCGCGCCGCAGCCCAACCCCTGCCGATCAGCTCTCGGGAACGCGAGATCGCGGCCCTGATCGCCGAAGGCCGGTCCAACCGCGAGATCGCCGACAAGCTCACGGTGTCCGTGCGGACCGTCGAAGGTCACATCTACCGCGCCTGCATGAAACTCAACGTCTCCGACCGCGAAGAACTAGCCGCCATTGTCGCGCGCAACAACACCACCTAAGCCGCCCTGCTCGTTCCACAAGCCCCGGGCGCGGCATGGGTGGATGCGACTGGGTGCCGCACAGTGTTTGACCGCAACGGCTACGGTTGCCGGTCATCTGACCGGTACCGCAAGGTCCTTACTGCAAAACAAGTAGTCAAGTACGCGTGCCGTCAACACCGGTTACTTCATAACCTCCTCATCAATGACTGCGAACCACCCTCTGGGAGATGAGATGTTGACTAGCCCACAAACAGTGGCGTCTCACCGGGATGGTGTTGCGCCCTTTGGAGCCAGCCGCCGCAGACCTGCCGACCATGCTGCCGTCGCATCGCAAAGCGCCGCGGTCCGTCGCCGTTGGATCGTCGGCCTCCGGCAACGGGTGTCGCTGCACTCCAGTACCCAGCGTCGGCCGCGTCGCACATATCCGCCACCGCGCCCAAGCTACATCGAGCGCGCCGCCCTGGCCCACGAGGTGCAACGACCGTGAACGAACTCATCATGACCATTGAAGGCGCTGCACTGATAATGGTCAGCATCGGAATGCATCGCCTCTCCACATGGTTGGAGCGCTGGGACTACGAACGCCACCGCGAGGATTGAGGCGGCACGCGGCATGGTCGCTTGGTTGAATCGTCACCGCGACGCTTCTCCCCTCGCCTAGCGATAGCGCAAAGGCCCTCTCCCGCAGCGGCTTACGACTAAGTCAACGCGGCGGCGAAACCCCAATCGAAATCACGCTAAGCCGGCATCCCTGCGGGCCTGCGCGCCACGCGTGGTCGACGCCCGTGACCACCACGCTGTCCCCGGGCGCAAGCGGGTGTCCGCCGTCATCCAGAATCAATTCGACCGATCCCGAAAGCACGATGTCGAAATCGACAGTATCCGTGTGGTGCATGGAAAACTCCAGACCCGGCGCGTAGTCGATCACCTTCCAGTCCATCGTGCCGGGAGCGACGCCCAAGTCGAAGGTGTCCGCGGCACGCCCACCGCCAGTGGAAATCGATGGGAGGGTCGGCGTCGCGTACATCACCGAATAGAGGATGTCGTCGAGGCCAGGGGCCCCTTGCAGTGTCACCTGGTCATCCTGCGCCGCGCACGACCGCCCGGATGCGTCGACGCCGGTGAGTAGGAAGCGCCCGCTTGACATGCAAAGAACATTAGCCGGTGTTCAGGCTGCGTCGTGGAAGACCAAGCCAACGGTGTAGCGCTGACCGGAGCGGACCGTGGACACTCCATGGCGTATCGGGGCAGCCGACCACCCACGCGTCGAGCGCACCGGCCGGTCTCTGGTGGTGAAGATGTACCCGTGTCCTCGCGGCAGCGTGGTGACCGTGCCGCGTGACTGGGCTCGGGGCCGCTGCTCGACGAGCAGGAACTCGCCGCCGGTGTGCGCCACGCCGGGTTCGTTGAGGTTGATGACGACCTGCAGCGGAAAGATTAGCTCTCCGTACAGGTCTCGATGCAGGGCGTTCCAGTCGCCTTGGCCATACTTCAGCAAGATGGCGGTGGATTTCGTCTGGCCGGCGCGATGGCACATTTCCAGCCATTGGTCGAAACTGTCGGGCCACGGGGCGTCGCGGCCCAACTTGGTCCACCAGTCGCGGGCGATCGGCAATAGCCGCGGGTAGAGCGCTTGTTTCAGCGCTTCGATCGGCTGAGGGTAGGGCTGTTTGAAGTAGCGGTACTCCCCTTGCCCGAAGCGATAGCGGCTCATGTCGATGGTGCTGCGAAACAGGCCGTCGTCGGGGTACAGATCAAGGATCGCCGCACACTCGGCACGGGTCATCAGTTCTGGTAGCAGTGCGCCGCCAACATCGTTCATGTCGGCGGCGACGACGTCCCAGTCAGCCGCCGCGACGCGCTGATGCCAGACCGATGCCATCAGAACAGCCTCCCGACCGCCGCGGGTGCGGGCTCTTCGAGGTCCAGCAGGAATCGCTTGCGCTTCAGACCGCCCGCGTAACCGGTTAGCGCGCCGTCCTTTCCGACGACGCGGTGGCAGGGCACGACGATGCTGAGCGGATTACGCCCAACGGCTTGACCGATTTCGTATGCGGTTGTGCCGTCACCCAATTCGGCCGCCAGCTCGCCGTAGCTCTTCGTCTGGCCGTAGTCGATGCCGGCCAGCAGATCCCACACTCGCCGCTGGCGCTGGTCGCCGACCACGGCAATCGGCAGATCGAACTGTGTCCGTTCTCCGGCGAAGTATCCGTGCAGTTGGTCAGCGGCGCGGCGCAACAGGTCATCATTCGCCGGCTCGACGTACTGACCCAGCGCGTCGGTCGCGGGCGCGTACCAGTGATGCCGGAAATACAGACCGGTGAGGGTGTCACCGTCGGCGACTAGTGTCAGCTCACCGAGTGGACTGTCGATTACGGTGTGTCGAGTTTGCATCTGTGATCCTCCTTTCTGGGTAGACGATGAGCGACCCGGAAACGTGAGATCTCACATTTCGCAACCGACCGACGTCTTCGTAGTGACCGTCCCGAGTTGTCATGGAGGATCTCGAAGGCTGTGAAGGTCGATCAGCACGTCAAGCTGCCGTTTGAGGCGCTGGTGGCACGGCACGGAGCCACGGTGTTGCGCGTCGTTCGCGCGGTGGTCGGTCATGCCGATGCCGATGACGCCTGGTCGGACACCTTCCTGGCTGCCTTGAAGGCCTACCCGCAGCTGCCGGCCGACGCCAATACCGAGGCGTGGCTGGTGACGATCGCTCACCGCAAAGCCATCGACATCACGCGCGCGGCGTCGCGGCGGGCCGTCCCGGTTGCCGATACCCCCGACTCCCCCGCACGTGAGCGGGCCGACGCCCACGATCTCGACCTGGACGCCGCGGTGGGCGCGTTGCCACCCAAACAGCGCCAGGCCGTCGCCTACCACTACCTGGCCGGCCTGCCCTACTCCGAGATCGCGGCGCTCCTCGACAGCAGCGTCGCCGCCGCACGGCGCGCCGCAGCTGACGGCATCGCCACACTCCGACGCACCTATCCCCGTATCGACAACCCAAGGAATCATCATGACCACGCATGACCTCATCGGGCACTTCCCCGTCGACCAGGATCATCTCCGGCGCCTGCACAACCGGCTGGAACGCGACGCCCAAGCCAGCGATCTCCTCGACATCGCCTATCGCACAGTGGATTCCGGCCTCGGACCGCTGCTGCTGGCGGCCACCCCGCAGGGGCTGCTGCGGGTGGCATTCGCGAGCGAAGGCCACGACCTGGTGCTGCAGAACCTGTCCGAGCGGATCAGCCCGCGGATGCTTGAAGCGTCCACACGGCTGGATCCGATCGCCCGGCAGCTCGACGAATACTTCACCGGGCACCGCCACAGCTTCGACGTCGCGCTGGATTGGTCGCTCTCGCATGGCTTTCGGCGCACGGTACTGGGACACCTCGCCACCGACATTGCCTACGGCGACACCGCCAGTTATGCCACACTGGCGCGACTGTCCGGCTCCCCCAGGGCGGTGCGCGCCGTCGGCACCGCGTGCGCGACCAATCCAATCCCGATCGTCGTGCCGTGTCACCGGGTGATCCGATCCGATGGAACCGTCGGCTCCTA
>DATMMZ010000170.1:0-15443 GCA_035569455.1 Mycobacterium sp.
GATCCTGCTGGATACCGGCATCATGTCGGGCGCCGACATTGTGGCAGCGATTGCGCTCGGAGCCCGGTGCACGCTGGTCGGGCGGGCGTATCTGTACGGGCTGATGGCAGGCGGCGAGGCGGGTGTCAGGCGCGCGATTGAAATCCTGGAGAGCGGAGTGCTTCGCACCATGCGATTACTGGGTGTGACCTGCCTCGAGGAGCTTTCGCGCAAACACGTGACGCAACTGCAGCGGCTGGGCCCTGTTCGTGTGCCGGAGTGACTGGCTCGCGCCAGCTCACTAGTTAGCGTCTGCTCACCGGGGCCGTCACGTGGTTATCAGCGAGACAGACCAGCCAAGATTCCCCGTTCAAGCTGGTCGCTCACCGGGGTGTCGGCCGGAGCTGTCCCTTGGGAGCTAGAGGTGAGGCCGCCGAACGGATTCTGGTCGGTGCCGGACTGGTTCGGGTCGGCGCTAGCCGGTACCGCTCCCCAAGCGCCGAGGGCGATAGCGCTGCCAACAAGAATTTTCGCGATCAACATGAACTGCCCCTTCTGGTGCGTAACCATCTTAGATAGTTACATCTTGCACGAGGCGGTGAAACCTGTCAAGGTGGTTACATGAAGTTCAAGTACGTGGGCGGGCGGCAGTGCCTGGATTTCGTGGGCACGATGAGACATCGAGGAACTTCAAGGGCCGAGGAACTGCTGACCAGCCGGCAACGGCTGTCGGACTGGGCACTTCAGGCCGGGCTGGTGGATGCGACGATCGAGATCACCGATGAGGAACTTGCGGCGGCCATCGCGCTGCGCGAAGCCATCTACCGGATCGTTGCCGCGCGACTCGACCAAGGCCGGTCCAAAGCCGCCGACATCGACCTGCTGAACGAGCGTGCGTCCCAACCCCAGCTCACGCCACGATTGCACCGGGACGGATCGGTCAGCCGCGAGGGCACCGCATCGCAACTGCTCGCTTGCCTGGCCGCCGATCTGCTCGACCTGTTCGCGGGACCCGACATCGGGAAGGTCAAGCGCTGTTCCCACCCGAACTGCACGCGCCTCTACATCGACTCGTCACGGGGCCAGAACCGGCATTGGTGCGGGATGAGCACCTGTGGCAACCGCGCGAAGGTGCAAGCTTTCCGCGCCCGCCAGCGTGCCGCCGCCGGAGGTCAGCTCGCCAACTCACGCAGCGTCGATGGCTAGCCGGTATCCCACAATCGTTCGGCGCGTGCACACCTTACCGACGTAGCGTGCGAGATAGGCGAGGAAGTCAAGCTTTTGGGCGTGAGGTCAATTCGTTCACCCTTGTAGCCCGCCGACGGTGGGGGCCGATCTCGCCGACGAGCAGACGCAAAACCGCCCAAAAACAGTGCTTTTGGGCGGTTTTGTAATCCTCCGCAAGCGGGTGGGGGTCCCCCCTATGGGGGAGTGCCCCTAGTTCGCCGAAGCGGGTCAGCGAGCGAGGGCCTCCCGCATTCCCCGATGAAACTCGTCGCTCGTACCCGCGCCGGCCGGAGCTTTCTCATGCGGGCTTGAGGTGAGGCTGGCGAACGGGTTCGGGTGGGCGCCGCACGGGTTAGGGTCGGCGCTGGCCGTTGCGGCTCCCGCGATGGAGCCGAAAGCGATAGCAGCGCCGACAAGCATTTTCGTGATCATGCTGAGGGGTCCTTCCAATGTTGGACACTCGGTTTCATCACTAAATAGGACGGGTGGTTACACGGTTAGGCGGGCGGGAACAAATCGGCGGCAAACAGAGTTGAGCGCATCAGACTTAACCTTTGGAGGATTGATGTCTGAAACCAAATCAGTGCCGGTGTTGTTTGTGACCGACACCATTGTGTTGCCCGGAATGGTGGTGCCAATCACACTGGACGACGCCGCGCGGGCGGCGATCGACGCCGCGCAGGCCAGTGAATCGGGGCAGCTGCTGATCGCCCCACGGCTGGAAGACCGGTACCCGTCTCACGGTGTGATCGCGAAGATCCTGCAGGTCGGACGCATCGCCGGTGGCGGCACCGCCGCCGTCGTGCGCGGCGAGCGCAGGGCGCACATCGGGGCGGGAGCTACCGGGCCCGGTGCGGCGCTATGGGTCGAGGTGACCGAGGCCCCCGACGCGCCGGTGACCGACGAAGTCAAGGCGCTGGCGGCGGAGTACAAGAAATTGCTGCTGGCCATGCTGCAACGGCGCGAAGCGTGGCAGATCGTCGACTACGTCAACAGCCTGACCGACCCGTCGGCGCTGGCGGACACGTCTGGATATGCGTCCTACCTGACCAACGTGGAGAAGCGGCAGCTGCTGGAGACGGTGGACGTCGCCGAGCGGCTGCGCGTCCTGATCGACTGGACCAGCTCTCATCTGGCCGAAGTCGAAGTCAACGACAAGATCGCCGAAGACGTGCGGGAGGGCATGGAGAAGACGCAGAAGGAGTTCCTGCTGCGCCAACAGCTGGCCGCCATCCGCAAAGAATTGGGCGAGGGTGAGCCCGATGGGTCCGACGACTACCGGGCTCGCGTGGAGGCCGCCGACCTGCCCGAGAAGGTGCGCGAGGCCGCGCTGCGTGAGGTCGGCAAGCTGGAACGCGCCAGCGACCAAAGCCCGGAAAGCGGCTGGATTCGCACCTGGCTGGACACCGTGCTCGACCTGCCGTGGAACGTCAGTACTGAGGATTCGACGGACCTGGCGGCGGCGCGCGAAATCCTGGACGCCGACCACCATGGGTTGGCGGATGTCAAGGACCGCATCGTCGAGTATCTGGCCGTGCGTACCCGGCGTGCGCAGCGCGGGTTGCAGGTCGTCGGCGGCCGTGGCTCCGGCGCGGTGATGGTGCTGGCCGGTCCCCCCGGCGTCGGCAAGACGTCGCTGGGCGAGAGTGTGGCCAGGGCGCTGGGTCGTAAGTTCGTGCGCGTCGCCCTGGGCGGTGTGCGCGACGAGGCCGAGATCCGCGGGCACCGGCGCACCTACGTGGGCGCGTTGCCGGGCCGGATCGTGCGTGCGATCGGCGAGGCGGGCTCGATGAACCCCGTTGTGCTGCTGGATGAAATCGACAAGGTCGGTTCCGACTATCGCGGCGACCCGAGCGCGGCGTTGCTCGAGGTGCTCGACCCCGCGCAGAACCACACGTTCCGCGACCACTACCTGGATCTGGACCTGGACCTGTCCGATGTGGTGTTCTTGGCCACCGCCAACGTGATTGAGAACATCCCGTCGGCCCTGCTGGACCGCATGGAGCTGGTGCAGCTCGACGGCTACACCGAAGACGACAAGGTCGCCATCGCCCGCGACTACCTGTTGCCCCGGCAACGGGAGCGCGCGGCGCTGAACGACGACGAGGTCACGGTGACCGACGCGGCGCTGCGCAAGATCGCAGCGGACTACACCCGCGAGCCCGGGGTTCGGCAATTCGAACGGCTGCTGGCCAAGGCGCTGCGCAAGGTGACGACCAAGCTCACCGAGGACTCGGCGCCCAAAACCATCGACGAGCCCGATTTGGTCGATTACCTGGGCCGGCCGCGGTTCACCCCGGAATCGGCGGAACGCACCGCGGTGCCGGGTGTAGCCACCGGCCTGGCCGTTACGGGCCTGGGCGGCGATGTGCTCTACATCGAAGCCGGGGCGACCGACGGTGAGCCGAGTCTGCAGTTGACCGGTCAGTTGGGCGACGTGATGAAGGAGTCGGCGCAGATCGCGCTGTCCTACGTGCGCTCACACGCCGAGCAGTTCGGCGTCGACCCGAAGGCGCTGGACCGGCGCATCCACGTGCACGTGCCGGCGGGCGCGATCCCCAAGGACGGCCCGTCAGCCGGTGTCACGATGGTCACGGCACTGGTGTCGATGGCCACCGGACGTCAGGTCCGCTCCGATGTCGGCATGACCGGCGAGGTCACGTTGAACGGCCGGGTGTTGCCGATCGGGGGCGTGAAGCAGAAGCTGCTGGCCGCCCAACGTGCTGGTTTGTCAACGGTTTTCATTCCGTCGCGCAACGAGCCTGACCTGGATGATGTGCCCGCCGAAGTGCTGGAAACGCTCACCGTCAAGCCGATGACCGACGTTGCCGAGATCATCGCGCAAGCGCTGGAGCCCCCGACGGAAGCGGCTACCGCGGCTGCCTGACCCCTCCAGCGAGCGTGACACTGGCGTCACGCTCGGCGCCGAGCGTGACACTGCCATCGCGCTCGGCGCGCTCGGGGTTTTAATTGAGGCGTGAACCTCAAGCGGGAGTTAGTGCACCGCGTCCAACGGCTGGTGGTCAATCCGATCGGACGGCAATTGCCGGTCACCATGCTCGAGACCACCGGACGCAAGAGCGGGCAGCCGCGGCGCACCGCGGTGGGCGGCAGTGTGGTGGGCAACCAGTTCTGGATGGTCTCCGAACACGGCGAGCATTCGGACTACGTCTACAACGTCAAGGCCAACCCGGCGGTACGGGTGCGCATCGACGGCCAGTGGCGAAGTGGCGTCGCGCATCTGCTGCCCGATGACGACCCATGGCAGCGGCTGCGCAGTCTGCCCCGGCTCAACAGCATGGGAGTGCGGACGATGGGCACCGAGCTGCTGACCATTCGGGTGGATCTGGACTGAGGCGGTCATGGCTTACGACGAAGACCTGGCCAACCGGATCCGCGAACTCCTCGGCCCCGAGAAGGGAATCGAAGAGAAACGCATGTTCGGCGGTCTCGCGTTTCTGATCAACGGCAACATGTCTGTGGCCGTCAGCCGCCAGGGCGGCCTCATGGTGCGGGTGCGGCCCGACGACACCGAAAAGTTTTTGCGACGCGCCCACGTGAGCCCCATGGTGATGGCGGGCCGGGAAGCCCGCGGCTGGCTGCGCGTTGACGCCGACGGAGTGCAAACCAAACGCCAGCTTCAGAGCTGGGTTACAAAGGGTGTGGGCTACGCGCGCAGCCTGCCCCACAAATAGACGAGCAATGACTGGCCTGGTTTGCGGCGGCGCGGTACGGGTACGCCGCGGCTATGGACAAGCCGGAGCAAGTGGTGCGACGACTGCACAAGGTTGCCGGCGCGACTCACGCAGCTGAGGCCGGAATCCGGATCAACGACAAGCCGATTGATGCCACGACCGCGATGCGCGCCTTGCGCCACGGCGAAAGCTCGGCCACCCGCCTCGTCGAAATGGCGGAGCGTGTCCGCGATGAGTACCCCGGTGACCTGCGAGAACTCGCTCAGAGTAGTAGACATGACGTCGCGGCGGTCGCGGAAAAGTCAAAGCGGTTCAAGGGTATTGGCGACATCGGCGCTGATATCTTTCTGCGTGAAGTCCAGGACGTTTGGACCTGGGTGCGGCCGCACTTCGACGACCGTGCCACGGCTGCCGCCAAGCGCCTGGGCCTGCCCGCCCAACCAGCCAAGCTGGGGGATCCCGCGGCGCGCTTCAACGCGCGGCTGGCCGGTTGACCCAGCGGTGACGGTGCGCGTCGGTACATCGGGGTGGTCCTACGACCACTGGGTGGGTGTGCTGTATCCGCCCGGAATGCCGCCCGCGCGCCGGTTGGCCCGCTACGCCGAGGTTTTCGACACGGTGGAGTTGAACGCGAGCTTCTACCGCTGGCCTAAGGATTCGACCTTCACCGGATGGCGCGATCAGCTGCCGGACGGATTCACCATGTCGGTTAAGGCGCATCGCGGGCTGACCCACTACCGCCGGCTGGCCGCACCGGAACCGTGGATCGAGCGGTTCGAACGCTGTTGGCAGCTGCTGGGTGATCGCCGCGGTGTGCTGTTGGTTCAGCTGCATCCTGACCAGCGCCGCGATGACGCTCGTTTGGATTCCTTCCTGGGCAGTGTGCCGGCGTTCATCCGGGTGGCCGTCGAGCTGCGGCATCCGTCCTGGAACGACCCGGCCGTGTATGCGGTCCTGACGAGCCACCGCGCCGCCTATGTGGTGATGAGCGGTGCGGGTCTGCCATGCATTCCGCAGGCGACGACTGACCTGGTGTACGTGAGGATGCACGGCCCCGACCCGGATTCGATGTATGCGGGTTCGTACCCGGAACAGGACTTGCGGTGGTGGGCGGGCCTGATCGCCGAATGGGATAACGACGACCGGGACGTGTGGATGTACTTCAACAATGACCCGCACGGTCATGCGGTCCGCGATGCGCTGCTGTTGCGCGGGCTTTTGAGTTAAGCCGAGACGAGTAGGGTGCAATTATGGTCAGCTCACAAACATTCGTGATCGTTGGCGGCGGACTTGCTGGGGCCAAAGCGGTAGAAGCCTTGCGCGACAGCGACTTCGACGGCCAGATCATCCTCCTTGCCGAAGAGGAGCACCTGCCTTACGAGCGACCTCCGCTTTCCAAGGAATATCTGGCCGGGAAGAAGACACTGAGCGAGTTCACCGTGCAGAACTCCGACTGGTACCGCGACCACGACGTCGATTTGAGGCTCACCACGCGGGTGTCGGCGTTGGACCCCGCCGCGCACACCGTCGGGCTTCCCGACGGCGCTACCGTGCACTACGACAAGCTGCTGCTGGCGACCGGATCCGCGTCCAAGCGCCCGCCGATACCTGGATCCGACGCCGCCGGAGTTCACTACCTGCGCACCTACGACGACGCCGAAGCGCTGAATTCCATTCTGGCCGAAGGCTCGTCGCTCGCCGTGGTGGGTGCAGGGTGGATCGGCCTGGAGGTGGCCGCCGGTGCCCGTCAGCGCGACGTCAACGTCACCGTGGTCGAGACGGCCAAACAACCGCTGGTGGCCGCCCTCGGCGAAACCGTCGGCGAGGTGTTTGCCACCCTGCATCGCGAACACGGGGTGGACCTACGGCTGCAGGCCCAGGTCGACGAGATTAGTACGGCCGACGACACGGCCAATGGGCTGAAGATGCGCGACGGGTCGACGGTTGCCGCTGATGCGGTGTTGGTGGCCGTCGGCGCGAAGCCCAACATCGAACTAGCCGAACAGGCCGGGCTGTCCATGGGCGACGGCGGCGTCCTGGTCGACGCGTCGCTGCGCAGCAGCGACCCCGACATCTACGCGGTCGGCGACATCGCAGCAGCCGAACACCCGCTGTTCGGCACCCGGATCCGCACCGAGCACTGGGCCAATGCGCTCAAGCAACCCGCTGTGGCGGTGGCCGGGATGCTGGGCAAGCCGGGCGAATACGCTGAACTGCCTTACTTTTTCACCGATCAGTACGACCTGGGAATGGAGTACGTCGGGCATGCCCCCAGCTTCGACCGGGTGGTGTTCCGCGGTGACGTCGCCGGCCGTGAATTCGTCGCCTTCTGGCTCGACGCCGATAACCGGGTGCTGGCCGGTATGAACGTCAACATCTGGGACGTGCTCGACGACGTCAAAGCCCTGATTCGGTCGAGGACTCCCGTCGACGCCGACAGGCTGGCCGATCCGCGGTCGCCGCTGTCCGACCTGATGAGTTGACCGCTACTCAGGCTCTGGGCAACCTGGACGCGGCTCCACCGGAATCCACGCCTTGTCGATCACATCGGGTGGGCGTAGCGCTTGCAGGCGTTCCCGCTCGGCGCGCCTTCGTTTGATCCGCAACCGGGCATCGGCCGGCATGGTCACCAGTTCGTCGCAAGTCAGGTAGTACACATCGTCGACGACGTCGATCTGGTCCGCCGCGACCCGTCGAGATCCCAACTCGCGCAACGCCATCCGAAGCTCATGGGTGAAGCGGATGGTGGTGTCGTAGGCTAATTCCCGCGAATCGTGAGCGTTGGCCGCCAACCGGTGCGCCAGCGTCGCCGATGGCGCCGGCTCGGTGGGTGCCGCACCGGCTTCGGTGACTTCCGAGGCTGCGATGAGCAGCATCGCTGGATCATCACCGAATGTGGGGTTGGCCAGCTCGGCTTCGCCAGGCCCGCGGTGCGCGATCTCGGCGACAACCGCAGCGAGGGCGGCAGCGCCGTTCGGAGACAACGTGCGCACACTAACGAGGTCGCCTTCCTTGGCCAGTGCGCGCATTAGCCGGTCACGGCGCAACAGAGTTGCCAGGGAAGCGGTCTCGGTCGCGATACGGCTGCTCTCCACGATCGCGTCGACCCCGTACACACTGGACCCCGCGCGGGTGTGTTCTAACGCCGCGGCAGTGACGCCGGTGTCGATCACCCACATCGCTGTGAGGATCCAGCCTTGGTGAACGCGATCCCGCAACAGAGGGATCCGAACTTCCAAGCCTGCGTTCGACAGCGAGGCCAGCTGTGCGGCGCCCAAGTGCTCCGACGACGAGGCGGCACTGTAGGCGCGCGTGTCGCTCCTGAGGTGGCGCAACAGGGCCAGCGACCGCGCCGCGACGACCGCTTTAGCGACCGACCCGAGCGGTCCGCCAGTCAGTTGAGGCTGACCGAACGGCAGCAGGTCGGTGGCCTGCGGCGGCTCGCCCAGGGCGCGTTGGGCTACGGCTTGCCGGTCCCAGCCGGGCAGCTGGGCGGCGGCGACGACGTTGGCCGACACCCCGACGTAGGGGCGATGACCGAACACCGCGATGGCCCTGCTCCCCCATTCATCGGCGACAACGCCGCCGAGCGCAAGGAGCTGACCCATCACCCCGCTGGCTGTGCGCAGTCCGCTCAACTGGACGTCCAGCGTCATCGGGGTCAATGGCCCAGGTAGCGCTTGGGCCAGGCCGTTCGCACTGAAGACCGGGAACCGTGGGTCGATCCGGTCATCGAACTCGCCCTCCAGCCCGTCCGGTGCCGCGGAGCCCAACCCGCCCGATGGCCCGAACCGGGGAAGAGATTCCACCGGGAGCTCCAGTGGCCCTCCCTGGCTGGTCGCGCCGGCGGCACCCAGTCTGCGGCCGACAAGTCCGCGCCCGGTGTCGGCAACCGCGTCGATCGCCTGCCAACCGAACTCGAACATCCAATCCTCTTGTACCGCAGTGATATCCATCTCGGGAATCAACTGGGCCCAGCGCTGAACCCGATGTGGCCGCGAACGCGGTCCAACGGATTGCAGGAGCCGCCACGCGGTGATCATGTTGGTGGTGTCCGGCGTGGCCAGGTCCACGACACCGGTGCGGTCGGTGCCGAGCGCCACGAGCAGGAAGCGGACCAGGTCGTCGAGGTGCAGCAACCGCATCGGCCGCGCCGAGATCTTGGTACGCAGTAGCGTGGCCACGGTGCGGCACACCATCCAGTCGAGCTGGCGGCCCACCGGCGGCGCGATCCGGATAATCAAGCTCGGCCCCCAACTCGTGGACACCAGTGACTCAGCCGGCTGATACACGTCGGGCCGCCCCGCGGCCTGAGACACGTACAACAGCCGGGCACCGGCGCGGGCCGCCGCATGGGTTACCTGTACAACGCCGGTGATGCCGGCGCCGCCAGGCGCGGTGGTGTCAACCGGGGCGAGATGGATGATCGCGTCCGCCCCGTCGGCCAGCTGTTGCAGGACTGGGTCGGACAACGGTGCGCACACAAATTCGACGCCTGAGTCCAGGCAGGGGTGCGGATGCTCGGCTATGCCGACCACCGCGTGCCCGGCCGCGATTAGCTGCCGCGCAACCAACCGCCCGACAGTGCCGGTGGCGGCGGTAACCAGGACCTGCACCTGGGCTCACCTCCCCCAACGTCCACCTTTGACAATAGGCATGTCGGTGTGACTTACGCGACCGTTAACACATTTGCGGGCCTGAGCTTCAGTGATGGTTCCCGCGGTTTATTTCAGCGTCGCGCTGCCGTCCGCGGCGACGGCTACCTTGGCGCCGCCGATGTCTTCACGCACCGTCACTTCAGCCGCGACCGGATCGGCGATCTGCGCCAGCGCCCGTGCCCCGTCGGGCGTGCGTACAGCCAGAAAGGCCTGCTCCGGTTGTCCGTCCCGGTTGAACGGTGTCGTCCATGCCTCGACGGTACCGATGCCTTCCCATTCGACCAACCCGTCCCGGGCGGGCTCTCGATCCACCTCCGATTGCATGTCTTCCCAGCGAAATTCTGCCGCCGGCTCGGTGCCGTACACACCGAAGCTGTGTTTGGTCAGGTAGCCGCCGTTGGCGGTGATCAGGCCACGACGCCCAGGATTGGCCACCAGCAACTCGGCCATGGTGGCAATGGAATGCATGACGTAATTGCTCCACGGGCCTCCCGCGAAGGTCAGTCCGCCGGTAACGGTCAGTGGGCGGCCTGGGTCGTCGACGGCCAATCCGAGTTCGGCCGCCGCGACCTGAACGGCGGAGGGGAAGCAGGAATACACGTCCACGTAGTCGATGTCGTCGATCCGCAGGTCGGCCAGCTGCAGCACTCGCGCCCCGGCGATCCGGATGGCCGTAGACCGGTATAGCTCGTCACGGTCGCCGATCGCGGGGGTGTCGTGTGCGTCGGTGCCCGCGTGCGGGTAGATCCAGCGTTCAGCGGGAATCCCCAGGCATTTCGCCTGCTCGACCGATGTCAGGATCAAGGCGGCTCCCTGGTCGACCATGTTGTTGGAGTTCATCAACTTGGTGTAGGGCCAGCTGATCATCCGGTTTCGTGGGCCGGGTTGCGTGATCTCCTCGGCGGTTGCCGGTTTACGGATCCACGCATGCGGATTGTCCACCGCGACGGCGTTGAAGCGCGCCCACAGCTCGCCGACGCGCCTGCTGTGATCTTCGATGGACTCGTCGTTCGCGATTCGAAGTGCCTGCTCGAACAGCGGGTACACGTAGGCCGGCCGGTCCAGCCCGATCCTGATCTCCGCGTCGCCGGCCATCGGGACGTCGTCGCCGGCGACCTCGGCCATCGGCACCGAATCGTCCTGAACCGTCCACACGAGTTTGCTGCCCTTGGCTTTCAGCCCCCTTCTGGTGCGCCAGGTTTCGGCGCCGGCAAGCAGTACCACGCCGGCTCGGCCCTGCTGGATGTCCAGGCAGGCCTGATTGACCAGCGACTGCGGCACGTTGCCGCCGACGGGGCTGTACAGCGTGGTGAACTCCGCGGCATGGATCCGTTCGCCCACCAGCAGCCCGGGATCCCTGTAGTGGGTCGACAGCACGTTCACGACGCGGATGGAGTCCACCGCCTCGAGCACCTTGGAATCCGCGGCCTGCCGGGCTGCGGCGGCCATCAGGTCGACCGGTTCGACAGACCGCGTCTCCGGGTCGATTGCGTCGCGATGGTTGACCTGGCCGTAGCCGATCAACACCGGTGTCCTGGGGTCCACGGGCATGGATCGAACCTAGCGTCGGGTCCGGCCGAGCGTCACACCAGAGTGGCGATCCTCACCGAGCGTCACGCCAGCGTGGCGTTCGGCGTCGCTGAAGTTAAGCAGGAGCGGCAGGCTCGAACAGCACGCGATCGGCGATCAGTCGCTCGGTCTCCTCGGTACTCATCCCGAGCAACTCTCGGCAGATCTCGCGGGTGTCCTGACCGGGCACGGGTGCCGGACGCCGCGGTGCCGTCGGGATGTGACGAAACGGCGCCGGACCCGTCTCCGCAGGCAGCGGATGATCGATGAGCGGATGCGCCATGTCGTTGAATAATGCTCGCTCGACCAGCTGTGGGTCTTCGAGGAGGTCCGGTGGGCGGTTCATCGGGCCGGCCGGAATTCCGGCGGCCTGCAGCGCTTGTGCGGCCTCAACGGGGGTGCGAGTGCGGGTCCAGGCGGACACCAACACCACCAACTCCTGCCTGTTGGCCACGCGCGACTCACCGGTCGCGAAGCGCGGATCGTCTGCCAATTCCGGTTGGTCTAAAACTGATGTAGCACAACGCCATTCGCTGTCCGACCAGATCGAGATGACGCACCATTCGTCGTCGCCGGCGCACGGATAGACCGCGTGCACGCTGGTGTTATCGCGGATCTCGCCTACGCCAGCCTCCCGTGCCGCCTCGGTGACGAACAGGGTGTCCAGTTGGTTGACGACGACTTCGGCCTGGGAGATGTGGACGTGAGCGCCGCCGCCGGTTCGATCGCGGTGGATCAGTGCAGCCAGCGCCGCGATCGCGGTGACCCGCCCAACCACGTGGTCGGGAAAGATCGTGGTCGCGTCGTAGAAGGCATGTCGAGAGTTGTCCGGAGGGGCTTCGTCGGACGTCCAAAGACGGGTAACGCCGGTGGCGGCGCGGACCAAAGGACCGTAGCCCATCCGGGCGCGCCACGGCCCGCTGTTGCCATAAGCGCTGCTGCCGGCGAGCACGATCCGCGGATTGAGGGCGCGTAGTGCGTCGTAGGGAAACCCAAGTGAGGTAAGGGTTCCCGGTTTGAAGTTGGCGAGAACCGCGTCGGCCCCAGCGACGAGGCGGCCGAAGATCTCCTTGCCCTCCGCGGCACGTAGGTTCAGGCCCAGTCCGAGGTGATTGCGGTGTGTCCGGGCGAATGACTCACTCATGGCTTCGCCAAAGCGCGCCTGCCGCAGTCCGTCCGGGTAGTCGGCACTTTCGACTTTGATGATCTCGGCGCCCAGGTCGCCGAACAGGCGGCTCACCTCCCCACCGGCCACGATGACGCCCAGATCGAGGATCCGCAGACCCTCGAAGGGGTAGCCGCCCACCTCGCTTGACGGCGACGGTGCTACCGCTGGATCAGCCAGCCAGCGCGGTTCGTCCTGCCCCACGCGAGGGGCCGGCGTGCGGAAACCAGAGCGCTGCCCGTCGACGACGAAATATCCGGTGGGGACAATCGTGTGAAGCCCGGGGACGAGCTCGGCTTCGGTGATCGCGCCCACCGCCTGAAAGTGTTCGGAGGCCAGGATCCACGACGGCGTCAGCACGGCGGCGATCGGCACTCCGAGCGCCTGCCCGGCGGCCACCAAATCCTTCATCGTCTGGTCAGCGAACAACGCTCCGACCAGAACGCTGATCTGGGGCCAGGCGGCTATACGCGCGCCGAGCATTTCGTATTTGGGGTCTTGAAATTCTTCCGGCTCGCCCAGCCAGCGGCGCAGGCTGCGCCACTGCCGCGGCGCCATCACGCACAACCGGACATAGCCGTCCTTGCACGGAAGGATCGGATAAGGGTCCTGATTCTGCGGGCGGCCCCGCCACTGCCCGGCGCCGAGCCGGCCGGCAGCCGCCTGCCCGGCCGCCCCGAAAGCCGGGTCCAGGGCCATGACAACCGCGTCGAAACGGGAGAAATCAATGTAATCACCTGTACCGCAACGCAATCTGTTGTAGTAGGCGACGAGAGCGGTCCAGGCCGCCTGTACGGCGGCGGTCGCCGAAGCGATGCCGTTCGGCGGCAATACCGGGGTGCCGGTGGCGGGACCTGACCGCGATAGCGAGCCCGACATGGCGAACAACACGGGATCGGTTGCAGACCAGGACGACCGCGGACCCGTCGCACCGAAGTCGGTGATCGACAGCGCCACCAGGTGCTGGTAGCGATCAGCCAGTTCGGCACACGACGTCCCGAATGCGGCGGCCTGCCCGCCAACACCGCTGTCGACGACGATGTCGGTTCCCTCGACGAGGTCAAAGAACCGCCGCCGGTCGTTTTCGTCGTGCGGGTTCAGCACTGCGCTGCGCTTGTTGGCGTTATGCACGGCGAACGGGATGCTCGCGCCGGCGAGCGTCGGCAGGTCGTCGCGACCCGGGCTGCCGCCCGGGGGCTCCACCTTGAGCACGTCGGCACCCAGGTCGGCGAGCAGGCGGCTCACCGTGTCGGTAACCCCACCGGACAAATCGAGGACGCGCACGGTGTCGAGCAACCTGGCGGCCATCTGCCCACCGTATTCGTTGGGCAGCCAAATGCCCAGCAGCCCAAGCCTGTTCGGATGGAATTCCGGATCAGTTACGCTGCCCTGGATGACGCACTTGAGTTACGTCGAAGCCGTGATCGTCGGTGCTGCCCAGGGGATCACCGAGCTGTTCCCGGTCTCCAGCCTCGGGCACTCGGTGTTGGTGCCGGCGCTGCTGGGCGGCCAATGGGCACAAGACTTGAACGTTTCCGCACCTCAATCGCCCTACCTGGCGTTCATCGTCGGCCTGCACGTCGCCACCGCCGCTGCCCTGCTGGTGTTCTTCTGGCGTGACTGGCTGCGGATCCTGGCCGGATTCGTCTCTTCGGTGCGGCATCGTCGAATCCAGACGTCGGACGAGCGGCTGGCCTGGCTGATCGTCGTGGCCACCATCCCGGTGGGCCTGGCGGGGCTGCTCCTCGAACAGCTTTTCCGCACCACGCTGGGCAAACCCATCCCGGCGGCCGTCTTCCTCTTCCTCAACGGGATCGCGTTGTATGCGGGTGAGGTCCTCCGAAAGCGCACCGCAGACGACGAACCCGAACACAGCGGCGAGGCGGTCGACAATCGACTCGGCGAGCTGCCCATGGGCCGGGGCGTGCTGATCGGCTCCGCCCAGATCCTGGCGCTGCTGCCCGGGATCAGCCGCTCCGGCATCGCCATCGTGGCCGGCCTATGGCGCGGCCTATCGCACGAAGACGCCGCCCGGTTCTCCTTCTTGCTCGCGACGCCGATCATCCTGGCCGCCGGGGTATACAAAATCCCGGAGTTGTTCGGGCCCCTCGGAGCCGGGATCGGGGGCCAGGTCCTGGCCGGCAGCATCGCCTCCTTCGTCTGCGCCTACCTCTCCGTGCGCTATCTCACCCGGTACTTCCAAACCCGCACCCTCACGCCATTCGCCATCTACTGCGCCCTGGTTGGGGCCGCCAGCCTGGCCTGGCTCACCCTGCGTTAGACGGGCGTGCGTCGATAGCGCACTTCTTCCACCGGCGCACCGCCGTAAGCCCGCGTGCGGCGCGTCCCGTCGAACCTCCACCCGTCGCGTTCGTAGAACCGCCGAGCGCGGGCGTTTCCGTCCAGCACCCACAGCGAAGCAGCCATGACGCCAACCCCGCGCAGCCGCTCCCGGGCCGCGGTGATCAGCAAACGCCCAACTCCGGTACGCACATATGCGGGATCGACGTAGATCGCCATCAGCTCACCGAAGTTCGACAAGTCTTCGTCGCGGCACAGGCCGGTGGTAGCCAAGCCGCAGATCGTCGGACCATCGACCGCAACCAGGGTGGACGGCAGTCGAATCCCCACGCGACCAAAGGTGTAACGGCCGGCCCAGAGTTCGGGCGTCAGACTGTCGAGGTATTCCTGGGCGATGAGTCCCCGGTATGCCGCCTGCCAAGACCGCACCTGCACGCCGGCCACCTCATACGCATCCTCTGGGGCGGCGGGCCGCACCTCGCTCATCGTTGCAGTATCGGCGGACCGCGCTGGCCCTGCCATCGGAACCGATACCGGTTGTCGCCGCATCGCGCGTGTGACTCGTCAGTGCCGAAGCACCGAAGGCGAGACAGGCATTTCGGAGACAATATTCTGAGACGTTGCGACCTGGACGGATGCGATGTTCCGCCGTCCGCTGATCGGTGTCGCGTATGTGGTGGCTGAGATCGCCGTCTATTTCGAGACGTGACAAATCAGGGAGTGTTGGGGCCCGGCGTGACCCGCCTGGACCCCGGCCGGTGAAGAGAGGTTAGGTCGTGGTGTGGCGGTCGGATGAGTCGCTGGGCTCAACGATCTTTGTTTCCTCACGTGCCCCGTGGCTGATCTCGA
>DATMMZ010000171.1:0-7965 GCA_035569455.1 Mycobacterium sp.
GAGTGGTCGGCCCCGGAAGCGCGGCATCTGAAAGGGATACGTGGTGAGGTGCTGCTATATGGCGCTCACCGACGTTCCGCCGCTGAGGCGCCGTGAAGCCGATATGAGACGGGGTGCTGCAACCATACGTCGGCACTACCCGGGGGCAGCTCAGGGTCGCTCGAGGGTGCGGCGAAAAACCGTGAGTTTTCCCAAGGCAGTGATCGACTGACGATCGGGACGCAGATCTACCGATCCAGTTCCGCCAGCATGTTCGTAGCCGTGCGGTGCGCGAGAGCCATGACCGACAGCATCGGGTTGACCCCGGAACAGCAGGGCATTCCGCTGGAGTCGGCGATCCAGACCCCGGTCGTGTCGTGCAACTCGCCATTCGGTTTCGCAACGCACGTCTGCGGGTCGCCGCCCAGCTTGGCGCTGCACATCTGGTGGGCACTGAACACCGGGGTACCACCCGGGCCGATCGGGACCTGGTTCACCTTCTCGATGAACGCCTCGAGGTCCTCGCCGCGCTGCCACGGCGCAAAGGGCTGGCCGGCAAGGAAGATCTGCTGAGCACCTGCGGCCTCTTGCATGCGGATCGAGGTCTCCGCGGCTTCGCGGAAGTGGCGACGATCGAGTTCGTCGGTGAACGGGTATCGGTGTATGGACTGCCCGTTCTCGTCGATGGTGACAGTTCCGGCCCCGCGGTCCTTGACGATGAACACCCAGTCGGCTCGGTACCGATATTTGCGGGTGAGCTCCTTGTGCTGCTCGCCGCTGAGCCAGGGCACGACCGTGGTGAACAGGCCGGGCAGGTGCTGCACGCATTCGACGATGTAGCCGTGGCAGTCATTCACCTCGGCGAACTCGTTCATGATGCCGGCCATCCCGGGGCCGAACCACGGGTCCTGGGGTTCGTCATAGATACCGGTGACGAGGCTGGCGGGATGCAGTCGCAGCTCGGCGCCGACGGCGGGCCCACCGATGCCCGACCGGAGGAGAAGCGCAGGGGTTTCCAGGGCGCCGGCCGCGGCCACGACGGTGGACGCGTGGATGACGACGCGGGAGTTCTCCTGCGTCTGTGGGTCGGTGTATGTCGCCTCGACCCCAACGGCTTTGCCGTTCTCGGTGAGGATCCGGTCAGCGCGGGTGTTGGGCAGCAGTTTCGCTCCTGCGTCCGACGCGTCCTGGAGATAGGTGCGCAGGGTGCCCTGCTTGGCGCCGGTCTGATCGCCCATCCCGCTCCACCCGATCAGGTTCGGATCGTATCTGCCTGGGTCGATGTTGAGCATGGCGACGCGGTAGGAGTATCCGAGCTTGGCCGCGCCCGCGGCCAACCGCTGGTGGGGGGCGTTCTGGGTGGCCACTTTGTCGTTGCAGTTGATGCGGTCGAACACCGCCTGCAGGTGCTCGTCGAACGCCGGGGTGTCAACGTCGGTGAGTCCGTCCGCGGCCCAGCTGCGGCGGACTGTGGCCGGGGTCAGCAACGAGTTGGACCAGTTGATGGTGCTGCTGCCGCCCACGGTGCTCCCGGCGGCGATGCTGACCATGCCGTCGGCGGAGGGGAAGAATCCGCCGCGCAGGAAAAGGTTCCGATAGGCCAGCGGTTCCAGCTGAACGAAGTCGGACTCGTTCGAGTAGCCACCTGCTTCCAGCGTGATGACCCGCTTGCCGGCCTGCGCCAACACGGCGGCGGCGACCCCGCCGCCGCTGCCGGAGCCGACCACCACGACATCCGCCTGAAGCGTCGTCTCGCCGGACGGGGCGATGACGTCAAGTGTCTTGGGCGTCTGCGGCGGGGCCTGGACCGGGCCCGGGTATCCCATGCCGACCCACAGCGGGTTGTGGCCCTGTGGACCCGGCAGGCTGTAGGCGAAGATCACCGAAAGCTGATACAGCGCGGCGATCGCCCCCGCGGTCTCCGGCGAGATACCAGCGAGGTTGGCGACGATCGCCTCCCGGACGGCCTGGGGTTGATTCTTCAACCCGATCAGGCCGGCGGCATCGAGCAATTGGAGCAAGCCGGCGAGCTGCGCATCGGGCAGGTGGCTCACGAGGTACTGCTCCGTGGCGATGTCGGCGCCGATGTCGCTGCCCTTGGCGGCGTAGAACCCGGTTGGGTCGTCCTCGCGTGGAACGGCCGCGACGAAGGTGTCGATGATCGCGGTCAGAGTCTTGCGCTGGAGAGCGTTGAATTCGAGGCCCATGGAGGTGACCTTTCCTGGTCGGTCGGGTGCAGGGACGACGCGCAGCCCTAGGGGAGCTGCATTGATTTGGTCTCTAGGAACTCCTCGAGTCCCCATTCGCCGAACTCTCGGCCGTTGCCCGACTGCTTGTAGCCGCCGAAGGGCGCGTGGATATTGAAGGCCCCGTCGTTGATCTGGACCTGGCCCGCCCGAATCCGACGGGCGACCCTGATCGCGTGCTCCTCGTCGCCGGAGAAGACCCCCGCGTTCAGACCAAAGATCGTGTCGTTGGCCAGTCGAACGGCCTCGTCCTCGTCGTCATAGGCCTGGATCACCAAAACGGGACCGAAAATCTCCTCGCCCACGATCGCCATGTCCGGCGTGACGTCGGAGAAGATGGTCGGCCGGACGAAGAAACCCGTCTCCAGCCCGTCCGGCGGAGTAGGCCCTCCGGTGACGAGTCGCGCGCCCTCGGCGATGCCCTTCTCGATGTAGCCGACCACCCGGTCGCGCTGCACAGCCGACACCAACGGGCCCATAACTGTGGCGGGGTCGAACGGATCACCGACGACCAGCGACTCGGCACCCGCCTTGGCCACCGCTTCGACCTCCGCCAGCTTGGACCGAGGGACGATCATTCGCGACAGGGCGATGCAGGTCTGGCCCGAGTTGAGGAAGCCGGCCAACAACCCAGCCGAGACCGCCTCGGTGATATCGGCGTCATCCAGCACGATCAACGGCGATTTTCCGCCAAGCTCCAGGGCGACCCGTTTGACGGTTTCCGCGGCGACCGCGCCGATGCGGCGACCCGCAACCGTCGACCCGGTCAGTGAAACCATGTCAACTTCGGGGTGGGCGACGAGCGTCTCCCCGACCCCGGCACCGGTCCCGGTGACCAGATTGAACACGCCCGGCGGCAGGCCGATCGAATCGAGCACCTCGGCCAGCACGTAGGCATTCAGCGGCGCGACCTCGCTCGGCTTGAGAACCACGGTGCAACCGGCGGCCAGGGCCGGCGCAACCTTCGCTGCGATCTGGTGTAGCGGGTAGTTCCAGGGTGTGATCGCGACGACAACCCCGATCGGTTCGCGCACCACCAAGGAGTTGTAGACCTGGCGTTCGAACGGGAACGCCAGCGCAACATCAGCGATCGACACAAACGACTGCACCGGCAAGCCGACCTGAATCACGTTGCTGTACGCAAACGGCATCCCGACCTCTTGACTGACCAGCATCGCGATTTCGCTCTGCCGAAGCTGCAGCCCCTCCGCCGCCTTCTTCAAATAACCGGCGCGCTCGGGCACCGACGTCGTCGACCATGAGGCAAAGGCCTCGCGGGCCGCGCGTACGGCGTTGTTGGCGTCCTTGGCGTTCCCCGCCGGGATCGACCCCAGCACCTCCTCGGTGGCCGCGTTGACTACTTCGAGCCGATCCCGGCCATTCGAAGGTTGCCATTGTCCGGCGATGTAGTGCGCGCCATGCTCGAGCACGAGGCTCTCCAGTCCGGTCGGTTCCGCCCACCACCCCGGCGGGTCAGTGTGTGATATCCGTCACACCGTACACTGCTCGCGGACCGTCCGGCGGTCATTGTGCGGCGGAACAGAATCCAGCCGGCAGATGTGCAATCAATACAAAGCGCGGTGATCTGAAGGGAGATCAGGTGTCTATTGCTCAACGCGAACGCGCCGCCCTCGTCGAAACCCTGCGCGGCGTCGGGCCGGAAGCGCCCACCCTGTGCGAAGGCTGGACCACCCGCGACCTGGCCGCCCACCTGATGATCCGGGAGTACCGCCTCGACGCCGCACCCGGCATCGTCATCCCCTTCTTCGCCGGCCACACCGCCCAGGTGCAAAACAACGTGGCCCAGCACACCGACTGGAACGAGCTGGTCGACAAAGTCGCATCCGGCCCGCCGATCTACTCACCGCTTAAATTGCTCGACCCGGTGGCCAATGTCGCCGAGATGTTCATCCACCATGAGGATGTGCGCCGCGCGCAGCCAGGCTGGCAGCCGCGCGCGCTCGAACCCGCCCTGAGCACCATGCTGCGCCGCACCCTGCCGCTGATGGGCCGGATGACGCTGGCGAAGGTCCCCGGGTGCGTGGTGTTGCGCACCCCGGACGGCAAGACAGTGCTGACCGCCGGCCGCGGCCCCGCCGTCACGGTGACCGGTGCACCCGAGGAGCTGCTGCTGTTCTCCGTCGGGCGACAGGCCCGAGTCGACTTCGACGGCGATGCGGCGGCGGTGCAGGCGGTTCGTGACGCGCCTAAGGGAATATAGCCACTTACGTTGGCGGACATGGATTTTCGGCGCAGAGTAGGAACAGTGTACGCCCGGAGTCCGCGGCCGCCAGCGTGTGGAGGGAAGCTCAGTCCCGCGCGGTGGTAATCGAGTTGATCTCGAGCAGTTCTGCCAGTTGCTCCGCGGAGTAATGGCTTGGCCCGAGGCCGTCCCAGACCGCTGCGCGCGCTGCGCGTGCCAACGCGGCGTTGAGCGGCGCCGTGATGCCATGCCGGTGAGCGAGCCGGACGATCTCCCCGTTGAGGAAGTCGGTCTCCACGTTGCCGGTGTTGCGGCTCAACGACTGCCAGGTGGAGTTGCTCGGTCCTACGTTCCATCCGGGTACCGGGCGTATTGTCGGTCCGTTCGCCCGCGCCGCCGTGGAAATCTCGAATGAGACGAATTCGATTCCCGCATGCCGCAGTACGTTTTCGCCTTCCCTGCGCACCGCGGCCACCACTTCACCTGCGTCGGCCGATTCAGCGGTCAGGGCGCCCACGGCATTCCCCAGATTGCTCAGCAGCTTGTTGTACTTCCAGGGGGCAACGTCATCGGGAGAATTCACCCGGATGCCCGCAGCGCTCCACGCCTCGGCGAGCCTCTTCAACAAGTCGGCGTCGGCCTGCGTGCTGATCGACGCGGGCCACCGTGCGATATGGAACTGGCCGGCCACCGGCCAGGATCGCACGATCACCTCCCCAGGTTCCAGGTGCACGGCGGGCAACCACACACAGATACCGAATACTCGGCGGAAATAGCGCAGCGCTTTCTCCTCGGCGGCAACGCCGTTGAGTGCGGTCATCGCAGGCAGTCGCTCGCCTGCGGTTCCGACGACCCCATGCGGGCCTTCGACGGGCTGATCCACCCATTCCTGCAGTGCAGCGTCGAGTTGTTGGGTCTTGGTCGCAAAGACGAGCACGTCGCGATCGGTCAACCGCACATCTTCGGCCCGGGACACCGCGGTGACCGCGGTGCGGAATGTTCCGTCCGGCGTTCTCAGCGTTATGCCCGAGGCGGCCAAAACCTCGGCGTGTCTACCCCGTGCAACCAACACCGTGGAAATACCGACCCGCGCCAGCATCGCGCCAACGGTGCCGCCGATAGCACCGGCACCAATGATCACGTATCGGTGGTCGCCTCGAGAGGACATTGCCTCTTCCAATGCCGCGCCTTCCGTCGGTTCTGAGCCTTCCCCCTACTGCGCGAGGTTACGTCTCCTACCGCGGACGCGTCGCGGCGGCGCAGCGCAGACGTGACGACAGGCCCTCTATCAGATGACGACACTTGGGATCTGGCGACAGTGCCGGCGCCACTTTCCGGTGGGTTTCAGTAGGGCCGAACTCCCTCGGGCATCACGTACTCCGAGATCGGCGCGGAGGCACCGTTGACCGTCGTTCCGCCGTTGATGATGCTTGCGGCCATCGCCAGCATGTCGTGGGGGAACCCGAAGGTCGGCCTGGTGAGGGTGTCGAGCCGGGCCAGTTCCTCGGCGGTGAGTTCCACATCGACGGCCCGGAGGTTGTCGTCCAGCTGCGAGAGCCGGCGCGCCCCGATGATGACCGACGACACGGCAGGCTGTGCGCGGACCCAGGCCAGGGCCACGCTGGCGACCGTGTTCTCGTGCGCCTTCGCAATGAGCTCGAGTTCGTCAATGAGCGCGTAGGTCTCCTCGTTGAGCGAGGAATCGATGAGCGCGCCGCGATCGGCCTTGTGCTGGCCGTCATTGCGCCGGGTGTACTTGCCGCTGAGCACGCCGCCTTTCAGCGGTGACCACGGTGTGATCCCGAGACCGAATTCGCTGGCCATGGGGACCAGTTCTTGCTCAACGCTGCGCTGGAGCAACGAATACTCGATCTGCAGGCCGACGAATTGTGACCAGCCGCGGAAGCGGGCGATGAGGTTTGCTTCAACGATCTTCCACGCTGGGGTGTCCGAAACGCCGATGTAGCGCACCTTGCCCGCCCGGACGAGGTCGTCGAGTGCGGCCATTGTCTCCTCGATGGGGGTATTCGCGTCCCACATGTGCAGCCAGTACAGGTCGATGTAGTCGGTTTGCAGGCGCCGCAGCGAGTTTTCGCAGGCATTGATCAGTGATTTGCGGCCCGAACCACCACCGTTGGGATCACCCGGATACACGTTGCCGCTGAATTTCGTCGCGATCACCAAGCGATCGCGTCGGGCAGGGTGGCGCCCGACGTGGTCACCGATGATCTTCTCGGAGTGGCTCCTGGTGTAGAAGTTGGCGGTGTCGATGAAGTTGCCGCCGAGTTCGATGTATCGGTCGGTGATCTGTTGGGACTCTTCCACACTGGTGCCCCAGCCGAGGTCATCTCCGAAGGTCATCGCTCCCAGGCACAATGGGCTGACGCGTAAGCCGGACCGTCCGAGTGTCACGTAGTGATCCAAAGGCACGGTGGCCGCCTTTCTGCTAGATTGTTCACTTATGCGTTTGTCTATTTCTAAACTAGTTTATCTCTGAACTATCTGGATGGCAACTCGATGTCCGCGGTCGACGCGGCCAAGATCTGGTCGCTGAACTACCGGTTACTGTTGTCGGTAATCGCCAGCGTCGAAGCCGACATCACCACGCTGGGGCTCGACTCCAAGGAGTTGTTCCTGCTTGCGGAGATCGACGAGCATCCCTACCCCGCCGAACTCGCTGCGACACTGAGCATGCCCAAGGCGACGGTGACGGTT
This sequence comes from Mycobacterium sp., assembly GCA_035569455.1. GTDB lineage: Bacteria > Actinomycetota > Actinomycetes > Mycobacteriales > Mycobacteriaceae > Mycobacterium. The sequence continues at coordinate 7,144 of DATMMZ010000171.1, forward strand.
TACCTGAAGCGGCTTGAGGCCGCGGGATTCGTGCGCCGCGAGATCGAACCTGCCGATCTGCGGCGCCATCGCCTCCTGCTCACCCCGGCCGGGCGGCAAGCCGCCACGGACGGCCTTTCGCTGCTTGCAGAAGCGTTCGATGAGCGTCTTCGACGCCTTACCGTCGCGCAGCAAAAGGACCTCAAGAACCTGCTCGAAAAGATTCTGTGACGCAATCTTGGTGACCGCGGTTGGTCGTGGGCATATGTCGCCCATTTGATTGCCATTATAGCCGAGTCTGGGGCGGTCCCGGCGCCGTGCGTTAGCGCATGATGCGCTCTCGCGCAGTCTATTTCGTGTCACGGCCATTGAGTTGTCGGCATCCTCACAAGTCATCTTCACGTTGGCACAGCCGATCGGTTGGACCGCACGAAGTTGGGTATTGGACACCGCTGACTCCGGATGGATCACGTGACACGTGAAAGCAGCTTCTCGTCAGCGCTCGGGGAGTCGGGTTGCGTCGGTCATGGTCCCGACGAGCAGGCATGGCGCGTTCGAACGGTTGCTCCATGCGTGATTGACCCCGCGGATGATCACCGTGTCACCGGGCTGCATGAGCACCTCATCGGTGTCGGTGATGAGGTAGATCTCGCCGCGCACGCACGTGAGGCAGTCCAGCGTATCGGTGCGGTGCATGCTCGGATGACGGGCCAAGTCGGCCTGAGTGGGCAGGTGCTTTTGGTGCACCTTTTGGTTCAGTTCGGCCAGAACGCGGCGGTGCTCAGCAGCGTCGGGATCATCAGGCGGGATTTCCAATGCGCGGCAGATCAATCCGTTCGGGAA
>DATMMZ010000172.1:0-14935 GCA_035569455.1 Mycobacterium sp.
TCGAGCTGGCCGAGGGGCTCGAACGACGTCGCGAGCAATCCGGTTTCCTCGCGCAGCTCACGTTCGGCCAGCTCGGACGGTTCGAGGTCCGCCAGATCGGGAGCGGTGCCCTGCGGAAACTCCCAGCGGCGCGCGCCGACGGGATACCGAAACTGCTCGACCAACCGGAAACGATCCCCGTCGTACGGCATCACCAGCGCGTACGTCGGCTTGTCCACCACGCTGTAAATGCCGGGGCTGCCGTCCGGGCGGCGGATGTCGTCCTCTCGGAGCACCATCCACGGGTTCCGATAGATCTCGCGGGACGCGACTGGTTCGATGAAAGGCACGCCGCCAGTATCCCGACCGTCGCCACGTCGGGGCGGTAACCCGGATCAGGCGGGTGTTTCGGCGGCCAGCTTGATGCGCCGCAGCGTCTCCTCGATCCCCCGGTTAACTTGGCGTCCCCGCGGCACAAGCGCTTCGGCAAGTCGGTTGGGCATCGAGCACCACAGGAACTGATACGACTCGGTGAGCAATGTTCCGGACGGCGACGGCTCCATCGTGTAACGCCACCGGGTTTCTGCACGACCGGCGCGGTCGTTGACCGTCGCGAAGCTGAATTCGCGGCCTCGGTCAGCGGTATCGACCAGCGCTGTTCTTTCCCAGCGCATACGGCCGAGCCGGTTGTATCCGCGAAACCGGACGCCCGGGGCCGCGGCGGTGGCCCCGTCCAGCCATTCGCACCGGTAACACTCGGGGCTCCACTCGCCCATCCGGGTGACGTCGGCGACGAGGTCGTACACGAGGTCGGGGGGTGCGGCGACATCGACAGTGCTCTGGCCGCGCCGCGCGGTGGGCATGGCCCGAGTATTTCACCTCGCGGGGTCGTGGCTGAGCGTGTTCGGGTGACGTAAATCGGTAGGTTCCGAATAGTCTGACATCAATGACATCAGCTTTGCCGCGATACGTACGGGACCATGCGCCACCACATCATCGTCAGCGGTGACGACGCACTAGCGACGACGATAGTCGCGGAGCTGAACAGCGCCGGCGCAGGCATCGTCAAGATCGCCACCGCCGCCGAGCTCGCCGATGCCGGGGTCAACCGCGCGCTTGCCGTCATCTGCGCCGGAGACGACGATGCGACCAATCTCGAAATCGCGTTGCTGGCAAGGAAAGCCAATCCGAGGGTGCGAGTGGTGGCGCGGCTGGCCAATGACGTGCTGCGAACAGCGGTGGCCGACGATAACGGACCCGGCGCGATCCTCGACGTCGCCGACCTCGCGGTACCGTCCGTCGTGGAAGCGGTTCTGGGGCGTACCGCGCACCCGTTTGAGGCGGCCGGCATCGAATTCGTCGTGTCGGGCGCCGAGGCGCCGTATGACGGGACTCTGCGCGAGATCTACGCCGACCTGGCACCGGTAGCGGTGATCCACGGCAGGAACTCGTCGGCTCCCGGCGAGGTGGTGACATGCCCGGGCCGGGATCTGCAGGTGCACGCCGGTGACTGGACGGCGATGATCGGTACCGCCGAGGAGTTGGCTGCCCGCGGCATCAAGGTCCCGCGCCGGACAGGAACGCGCACACGGCGGCCTTGGGTGCGGCGAGTGCTCGACACCGCAGTCACCCTGCGCAGCGACATCAACCCGATGTTTTTGCGCGCGATAACTGCCGCGCTGCTCCTGCTGATCGGTTCAACGGTCTTGTTGCGCTTCGCCTACCAGCGCCCTCCGGGAATGACGTGGATCGACGCGTTGTACTTCACCACCGAAACGATCGCGACGGTGGGCTACGGCGACTTCAGCTTCGTCCACCAGCAGACATGGCTGCGGCTGTTCGCCATCATGTTGATGTTCGGCGGCGTGCTCACTACCGCGGTCCTGGTCGCCTTCGTCGCTGATCTGCTGTTGTCGCGCCGCTTCGCGCACTCGGCCGGACGCCGACGGGCGCGCCATATGCGCAACCACGTGCTCGTCGTCGGCCTGGGCTCGTTCGGCGTCCGCGTCGTCAGTGACCTGACCGCCGCCGGATATGACGTAGCGGTTATCGAGCGCGACGCTAACAACCGGTTCCTGTCGTCGGCCGACGAGCTCGACGTGCCGGTGATCTTCGGCGACGCGACGCTGCGCCAAACGCTGGAATCGGCCCGCGTCGACCACGCCCGCGCGGTGGCGGTGCTGACCCAGGACGACATGGTCAACATCGAGACCGGGATCGTGCTGCGCGAGATGTTGGGACCCCGGGTGATGCCCGAAGTCATCCGGCCCCACGTCCCGCTGGTGCTGCGCGTATACGACCGCGCGCTGGGGGGCGCGGTGGCGCAGCGGTTCGGGTTCGAAAACGTTCGGTCGACCGTCGAGCTTGCCGCACCGTGGTTCATCGGTGCCGCCATGGGCCTGCAGGTATTCGGGACATTTTCGGTCGGGCAGCGCTCCTTCATGGTCGGCGGAATGCATGTGGCCGCCGGTAGCGAGCTCGATGGCCTGCAGATGTTCGAACTGTCCACCCAAACTCGCGTCATCGCAATCACCCGGCAGGACGCGCCGGTCAAGCTGCACCCGCGCCGCGACGCCCGGCTCCGCGCCGGCGACACCGTCTATGTGGTCGGCCCGTATCGCGAGCTACTGGCGACGCTGCGCAAGGGACAGCCTCCCCAGCAGGCCGATTCCGGCCCCGATACCGGCAATGAGCGCCTCCCTGCCTAAAGCCGTCCGACCACACCGGCAGCGCGACGCAGCTGCTCGACATCCGAGCTGGTCGGAATGAGCTGAATTTCGTCGGTGCCGATCTGTTCGAATTTCCGCAGCACCGCCGCCAGCTCGTCCTCACTGCCGGCCCATCCGGTCATCGGGCCATCGCGTCGACGTACTCGGCCGGTATCGCCCAGCGCCCGCGCAAGCGACCAATGACAGATAGGAACCTTCGCGTTGTCTCAGGCTGCTCCCCACAGGAACAGGGGTTGGCGCAACTGGCACAACTGGCACGGCGCGCCTAGCCCACGAGGACGTCGGCGCGAATCCAGTAATACCCCATGTTCCGTGCCCGACAAGGGGCTTGGATAGTCGAACAGGCACGGCCCCCACAATCATGTAGCAGCGGATGCCCTGTGCCGTCTGCACAATGTCGGCGTGCTGCAACACGAGCGTCACCACATTGTTAGTCTTAGAACGTCTTAACCCGAAGGAACGGGGAGGTCGCGGTGGTCGAACATGCAGTTGCCCCCCAGGTGCCCAAGCTTCGGCGAAGACTTCTAAAGGCCGGACGAGCCCTCACCAACCCGATTTTGCCCGACGACTACATAGCGCTGATCAACCCGATGTGGTCGACGCGGGAATTGCGCGGAGAGGTCGTGCGGGTGCAGCGAGAAACGCCGCACTCTGCGACGGTGGTGGTCAAGCCTAACTTTCCCTGGCCCGGCCATGTGCCGGGGCAATACGTGCGAATCGGTGCGGAGATCAACGGCATCAGGCATTGGCGGGCATACACATTGACGTCGGATCCGAATCATCCCGAGGGACATGTGAGCATCTCGGTCCGCACCGTCGAGGGCGGTCGCATGTCGCCCTTCTTTACTCGTACCATCCAGCCTGGTGAGGTTGTTTTCCTCGGCGAGGTTGAAGGCAATTTCTGCCTGCCTGATCCGCTGCCGAAGAAGTTCTTGATGTTCAGCGCGGGCAGCGGAGTGACCCCGATCTTCAGCCTGCTGCGCGAACTTGCGCGGCGGGGTGCACTTTCCGATATCTTGCACCTGCATTGCGAGCACACCAGCCACGAGGTCATGTTCGAGAAGGTGTTCGCCACAATGGAGTCACGCTTTCCTGGGTACCAGCGGACCGTGCACCTCAGTGGAGGGAAGGGGCGAGTCACGCCTGCGATGCTGGATACCCTCTGCCCTGACTGGCGGGAGCGGGAAGCGTTCCTGTCTGGCCCGCCAGACATGCTCGCAGCGATGAGCGCACACTGGGACGCCCAGGGCGTGCGTGAGAAACTGCAGATGGAACATTTTCAGCCGTTTGCAGGCGATGGCGGCGCGGGGGGGCTTGGAGAGGGCGGCACGGTTCACTTCCGGGTGACGGATATCCGGGCGACCTGCAATGGTGCGACTTCGATGCTCGTCGGTGGCGAACAAGCGGGCGGTAGTCCGCCGTTTGGTTGTCGGATGGGCGTTTGCCACACCTGCATCGGCCGGCTCGAGCACGGCCAGGTGCGCGACTTGCGTACCGGGAAAGTTCACGGCAGTCGGGGTCAGATGGTGCGCACATGCATTAACACACCCGAGGGCCACGTCGAGATCGACCTTTAGTCAGCCAGGAGAGGACCGCGGCGATGGGCCACGTCATCCGAGACCATGCAACCAAGATCGACACCGAGGCTGGCGAGTCCACGCGTTCCCCGTCCGCCGTAAAGAATGGAAATCCGCTACATCACCTGACCCAGGAACAGCTCGATGAGATTGGGCGGGAATTCCAGGCCATCCACGACCGGGTTTATGACGAACTCGGTGCCGGTGACGCCAATTATATTCGCACCGTGATCAAGGTGCAGCGACGCCTCGTCGTGGCATCGCGAATCGTGCTGGTTGCCTCGCGGTTCTGGCCCGCCTGGATCTTAGGCACGGCGCTGCTCTCGGTCGCTAAGATCCTCGAAAACATGGAGATCGGCCACAACGTGATGCATGGCCAATGGGATTGGATGTGCGATCCGAACATTCATTCTTCGACGTGGGACTGGGACGCGGCCTCGCCGGCTGCCGCCTGGAAGCATTCACACAACTACCTCCACCACACCTACACGAACATCGTCGGCAAGGACATCGATGTCGGTTATGAAATCATGCGGGTCGACCCTAAGCAGCGGTGGAAGCCTCGGTATCTGGGGCAGCCGCTCTACAACCTGCTGCTTGCCCTGCTGTTTGAGTGGGGTGTGGCGGTCCACGACCTCGATATCGAAGCCATCCGCAGGCGCACCAAGGACAAGGATGAACTGCGCGACCAACTCAAGGTCATCCTCCAGAAAGGGCGCCGACAGGTTGTCAAAGACTACGTTGGGTGGCCAGCCATCAGCGCGGCGATCATGGTGGCCGCTGAGCTCGGCGTCATCGCGTTGTTCGACCGCCCCGCCGAGGGTGGGCTCAACCGTTTCCGTAACGCGGCGCGTCGCGCAGGAGGGGGACTGCGGAAAGGGCATGTGTTAGGGCGGCTCGTTGAGCGACGGGCGTTCCGCGAGCCGTTTCTCGCGACACTCACGGCTGACCTCGTCGCGAACCTGGTTCGCAACGTGTGGGCGTACTCGATCATCTTCTGTGGACACTTCCCCGATCAGGCCTACACATTCACCGAAGAGGAAGTTGCCGAGGAAACACGGGGTGGCTGGTATGTTCGGCAGCTCCTGGGTTCAGCGAACATCACCGGTGGGCGCCTGTTTCACATCATGAGCGGCAACCTCTCCTTCCAGGTAGAACACCACATCTTTCCCGACATGCCGAGTTCGCGGTACCAGGAAATCGCCCCGCAGGTCCGGGCAATCTGCGAACAGTACGAGCTGCCCTACAACACCGGGCCATTCCACAAACAGCTCGGCTCCGTTCAGCGCAAAATTCTGAGGCTGGCCTTTCCGGGCGGATCTGACCGGCCAAAGCCGGGGCCGCACCGCGAACCGACAGTTGCCGAGGGCGAGAAAGGTCGGCTGCCTGTTTTCCCCTGATTAGTACCTGGTCTCGAAGGGTCCGCGCCCATCCTGTAGAAGCCAAGGACGGTCCCGAGGACACCGACTGCTACGGCCGCATCTACGTGCGATTCCGCTTGCCGTGAGGCGGCACGCCGTTGACGCCCTCGATGGACTGCCCGTAGCTGCCGACCGCGAACGCCACCCCAGAACCCATGACGGCCAAGGCCTCTCGGTTGATGTTGTCCACCGTGTCGCCGGCGCTGCGATAGTTGGGGTCGAGGGCGACCCCGGGTTTGCGGCCGTGCGACCCAGCTCATCTTTTATTCGTCGTTTATGGTCGAGAGGCAACGAGAATTAACGGCTTCTGTAGAACCGTCGCATCCAGGTCCGGCTCCATCACCGGCATGGTCATCGCTATCCGCACGACGGCGATTCTGGCATGCGGACAACAGATGGTTCTCGACATGGCACGATGGGTCGGGTGGGCTTAGCCAGCACTTCCATCGCGCACGTCCGCCTCACCGTCACCGATATTGAGCGATCCCGACAGTTCTACGAGAGCGTGTTCGGTTGGCCCGTGTTGATCGAGGTCCCCGAGAATGCCGACGCGGAAACCCGCAACCAGTTGGGCTTCCTATTCGGCGGTGTCATCTACGACCTCGGCGGCACGCTGCTCGGTCTGCGGCCGGTCGCCACGGACTGCTTCGATGAGAATCGATGCGGACTGGACCACATCGCGTTCCGGATGAGCAACAAGGACGAACTGGACGCCGCAGCCGCGCATCTCGATGAAGTCGGCGTCCAGCACGAGCCGGTCAAAGATATTGGGCCGTCATACATCCTGGAGTTCCGCGACCCCGACAACATCGCCTTGGAGCTCTCCGCGCCCAAGTAGACGCGCGTTGTCGCGTCCCGCCAACCGTGGTTGACTGAAAAGAATTATGACCATCAATTTCAACCACACCATTGTCGCGTCACGCGACAAGCAAGAATCAGCGCAGTTTCTCGCCGAACTCTTCGGCCTGCCCAGCCCGAAGCCATTTGGCCCCTTCATGGTTGTCGGACTCGAGCACGACGCCAGTCTCGATTATGCGGATGCCCCCGAGGGCGAAGAGATCCGACGGCAGCACTACGCGTTTCTGGTTTCCGAAGAGGACTTCGACGCCATCTACGGCAAGATCCAGTCGCGTGGCCTGCAGCACTGGGCCGACCCGGGTGCCAACAGGCCCGGCGAGATCAACCACCGGGACGGCGGCCGCGGGGTGTACTTCCGGGATCCCTCCGGGCACGCCATGGAAATCCTCACGCGGCCCTACGGTTCCGGCGGCTAGTCGCCACCGCGCGGTGAGCCGTGCCGCACGCTCTCCTGATCCCGGTAGTCGTCGGCCATCTGCGCGACATGTGTGGGCAGGGCTCCCGTGGCGACGTCAGCCAGGGTGGTTTCTTCCAGCACCGACCGCATGCTGGCGCGCAGTGCCCGCCAGACGTCGGTCAGCGCCGCGGTCGGCCCGGAGTAAGGCAAGTCACCGAGTCCGATGTCACGGACGCTGGCCAGCGGCCCGTCGATACAGCGCAGCACGTCGGCGATGCTGATCTCGGTCCCCGGACGGGCCAGTTCGTAGCCACCCTCGCGGCCCCGGTGGCTTCGGACCAGGCGGTCGGTGCGCAGGTTGGTAAGTATGTCGACGAGAAACTGCGGCGGGATGCCTTGAGCCTGCGCTAAGTCGTCGGTCTTGACCAGCGTGCCACTGGCTGCCGTGGCGAGCTGGACCATCGCCCGTACTGCGTACTCCGCCTTGGCCGACATGCGCATTCTGGGAATTCTGCCATCCGCCGCCCCGTGACGACGCGGTCCGCGCTGGGGGCACGCCCCCACAAGTGGGAGGTACCCCCACCCGCTCGCGGGGGACGGACCGAGGTGGGGGCACCCCCAGCCGCGCAGCGGCGAGGGGGCGAGTGGGGCAATCAGACCGGGGCGATGCGGGCCGCCGACTGCTCAGGGCCGCAACTCGAGCAGGTCGATGACCCGCTGCGCTTGCTCGTCGGGGGTGCGGTCCGGGGTGAGTCGCAGGTCCGGATTCTTCGGCCGCTGATAGGGGCTGTCAATGCCGGTGAAGTGCGTGATTTCACCCGCACGCGCTTTGGCGTATAGCCCCTTGGGATCACGACTCTCACAGTCCGCGAGTGGGGTGTCGCAGAACACCTCGACAAAGTCAAATCCGTTGTCGGCATGGATTTTACGGGCCAACTCGCGGTGCTCGGCCAGTGGGCTGATTGCCGGCACCAGCACGATGTGGCCGCAGTCGGCGAGCAACGCCGCCACATGCGCCAGCCGACGCAGGTTCTCGGCACGGTCGGCCATGCTGAAGCCCAGGTCGGCGTTCAAACCATGTCGCAAGTTGTCGCCGTCGAGAACGTAAGCAGGAATGCCTTTTTCGATCAGCTTCTGCTCGACGAGCATGGCCACCGACGACTTGCCAGAGCCGGACAGGCCGGTGAACCACACCGTCCTGCCCCGGGACGACCGGTCTGTTGCGGTCACCAGTGACTGGTGCCGCACGGTGTTCGGGCTTGACGTGTAGGGCGAGACACCGCGTAGCACCATGCCCGCCGCCACCGTTCCGTTGGTGTCGGGGTCGATGAGGATGAACGAGCCGGTGCTGGCGTTGCGGGTGTACCCGTCGAGCATCAGAGGTACCTGGGTGCGCAGCGAAATGCGGCCAAGTTCGTTGAGCTTCAACGCTGTTGCGCTCTTGTCGCGGTGCAGGGTGTTGACGTCGAGCCGGTAGTCCAGCCCGGTGATCTTCGCGCGCGTCGTGCGGGTGGTGTGTTTGATGATGTAGTCGCGGCCGGGCTCCAGCGCCGACGAATCCGCCATCCAGCACACGGTCGCGTCGAAGTCCTGCACAACCCTCGGCTGATTGTTGCCGCGGGCGATCATGTCACCACGCGAGATGTCGATATCGTCGGCGAGACTCACCGCAACAGCCATCGGCGGAAACGCTTCTGCCACCGGCCCAGTCGGCGCGTCGATGGCGGTGATCCGGCTGGTCTTGCCGCCCGGCAGCACGATCACCTCGTCGCCCGGACGCATCACCCCGCTGGCCACGGTGCCGGCAAAGCTGCGGTGATCTTGATGCTCGTGGGTGTGTGGCCGGATGACGTACTGAACCGGGAACCGCACGTCGACCAGGTTGCGGTCACCGGCGATGTAGACCTCTTCGAGGTGCGACAGCAGCGCCGGTCCGTCGTACCACGGTGTCCGGTCTGACTTGGTCACCACATTGTCGCCGTGCAGCGCCGACATCGGGATGGTGGTGACGTCGTGCACCTCGAGGCGGGCGGCGAAGGCAAAAAATTCGTCCCGAATCAACTCGAATTTCTCTTTGTCCCAGTCGATCAGGTCCATCTTGTTGACTGCGAGCACCAGGTGCCGGATACCCAGCAGTGACGCCAGGAAGGCATGCCGGCGAGACTGCTCCAGCAGGCCGTGGCGGGCATCGACCAGCACGATCACCAGTTGCGCGGTAGAGGCCCCGGTCACCATATTGCGGGTGTACTGGATGTGGCCCGGGGTGTCGGCGATGATGAATTTCCGCCTGGGAGTGGCGAAGTAGCGGTAGGCAACGTCGATGGTGATGCCCTGTTCACGTTCTGCCCGCAGGCCGTCGGTGACCAGTGCCAGGTCGGTGTAATCGTGGCCGCGCTCCTTGGACGTTCGCTCCACCGACGCCCACTGATCCTCCATCACCGCCTTGGAGTCGTAGAGCAGGCGCCCAATCAGCGTGGACTTGCCGTCGTCGACGGAGCCTGCGGTCGCAAGGCGCAACAACGTCGTAGCAGATGCCGCCATCAGAAGTAACCCTGCCGTTTGCGGTCTTCCATTCCAGCCTCCGAGATCCGGTCGTCAGCCCTGGTCGCCCCACGCTCGGTCAACCGGGACACCGCGGTCTCGGCGATCACCTCCGACACCGTCGCGGCCATCGACTCCACGCATCCGGTACAGGTGACGTCCCCGACGGTGCGGAATCGCACCGTAGCCTCGAACACCGGCTCGTCGGCGCGCGGCTGCATGTGCCGGTGCACCGCCAGCAACATTCCGTCGCGGCTGAACACCTTGCGCCGGTGCGCGAAATAGATCGACGGCAACTTGACTTTCTCGGCTCCGATATAGGCCCAGATGTCGAACTCGGTCCAATTGGAAAGCGGAAAGACCCGGATGTGCTCACCCTTGTGATGCCGCCCGTTGTAGAGGTTCCACAGCTCTGGCCGCTGGACCTTCGGGTCCCACTGGCCGAATTCGTCGCGGAAGCTGAACACCCGCTCCTTGGCGCGCGCCTTCTCCTCATCGCGCCGTGCTCCCCCGAATGCTGCGTCAAACTTGTTTTCCCGGATGGCGCGCAACAACGTCACGGTCTGTATCGGGTTACGCGATGGGATGGTCTCGACAACGCGGCCCGCGTCGATATCGTCCTGCACCGACGCCACCACCAAGCGCACCCCTGCGTCAGCGACCAGTTCGTCGCGGGTCGCAATCACCTCGTCGAAGTTGTGGCCGGTGTCGACGTGCATCACCGGGAACGGCAGCCGCCCGGGGCGAAACGCCTTGAGCGCCAAGTGCAGCATGACGATGGAGTCCTTACCACCCGAGAACAACAGCACCGGCCGCTCGAACTCGGCGGCCACCTCCCGAATGATGTGAATCGCCTCGGCCTCCAACGAGCGCAGATGACTCAATTCGTACTGGCCGACCGCTGGGCCGGCCTTCAGATCACTGGTCATGGCTTCCTATGTAATCCGGATAATTCTGGTAGAACTGATCATGTTTATTGTTATTACCATATATGGAACCAGCCTCCCTCGCCCCTGTCAACGAAAATCGATCGGCTGGCGCAGGGGCAGTGCTCGGCGGCCGTTACGGGTGCGAAAGCATGGACGGATGACAATCTCTTCCGGCCCTTCCGGGCCACCTGAACCGTCCAGCGGCCGCGAAGTTATCGCCCAGTTCCTCCCCCAATCGCCGTTTGTCGTGAAACTGGGCATCGTCGCCGAGCAGCTCGCCGACGACGAAGTCAGGCTGCGGCTGCCGTGGGATCCCTCCAACGTCACCGTGGGCGACATGGTTCATGGCGGCGCTATCGCTACCCTCGCCGATCTGACCGTCATGGCGGCGGCCTGGTGCGGCGCGGAAGCGCCCCCCGAACTGAAGGGCGTCACCGTGTCGATGACGGTGGACTTCATGGCGCCGGCGCGGGCCACCGACGTGATCGGGGTGGGCAGGGCGCTGCGGCGGGGCCGGTCGCTGGTCAACTGCGAGGCCGAGATCGTCGATCCGGAGGGCAGGCTGCTCGCCAAGGCCCTCGCCACCTACAAGGTCGGCTGACGGCTATGTAGCGCGAGCAGACGCAAAAGCCCGCTAATTCGGCACGAATTGGGGGCTTTTGCGTCTGCTCGGCACACCCAAGCTACAGCGTGACCTCGTTGAGCTTGCCGCTGGCGACGTCGAAGACGAAGCCGCGCAACGACACGTGCTTAGTGACGAACGGGCTGTTTTCGATGCGGCGTAACGACTGCCGGACGTCTGCGTCGAGGTCGGGGAAGGCCTCGGCCGCCCACGGCGGTTTGACCCCGATCTCGTCCTGGATGCCGCGCTTGAAGTCGTCGTCGGTGAAGGTGAGCATCCCGCAGTCGCTGTGGTGAATCAGGATGATCTCCTGGGTTCCGAGCAAGCGCTGGCTGATGGCCAACGAGCGGATGACGTCGTCGGTGACCACCCCGCCGGCGTTCCGGATGACGTGAGCTTCGCCTTCGTTGAGACCGAGGATGCGGTAAACATCGAGCCGGGCGTCCATGCACGCGACGACCGCGACGTGTTTGCTCGGCGGCAACGGCAGCGGCCCGTCGAAGTTGCTCGCGTATTGGGCATTGTTGGCCAGGTAGTCGTTGGTAACCGTCACGCCAGTCTCCTCGGGTATCGCGGGATGGCATTTGCTGCACAGATCGATGCCGCGGTGGATTTTAACAACCGGCTGCCCGGATTTCACCCATGTCGATCAACCGGATCACAATATTCCGGCGCCCCGCCGATACGTTGTTGCCGCGACGCCGTCGCCGCGGCTCGTTACCCTGTCCCAATGCGACCCAGGCGGGGTAGTCCGGCATGATCCGCTTCCTTGCGCGCCGCTTCCTCAATTACGTCGTGCTGCTGGTACTGGCGTCGTTCTTCACCTTCTGCCTGACATCCGTCACGTTTCATCCGCTGGACGTCTTCAGCCAGCGCCACCCGCAGCCCCCAGCGGTGGCCATCCACGCCAAAGCGGTTCAGCTTGGCTTGGACAAACCCGTACCCATCCGCTACGCGAAATGGATTTCGGGTGCGGTCCGCGGTGACTTCGGCACGACGGTGACCGGTCACCCCGTCTCGCAGGAGCTGTGGCGCCGGATCGGGGTCAGCCTTCGGCTGGTGGTGACCGGTTCGGTGCTGGGCACGGTGATCGGCGTCCTCGTGGGAGCCTGGGGAGCGATCCGGCAGTACCGGCTGAGCGACCGTGTCATCACGGTGCTGTCGTTGACGATCTTGAGCATTCCCTCATTCGTCCTGGCGGGCCTGCTCATCCTGGCCGCGGTGCGGGTGAACATGTTCACCGGGGTGCGAATCTTCCAGTACACCGGTGAGACCTCACCGATTCCGCCCAGCGAATTTTGGGACCAGCTCGTCGACCGCGTGCAGCACATCGTGTTGCCGACTCTCACCCTGGCCTTGGGTGCGATCGCGGGCTTCAGCCGCTACCAGCGCAACGCGATGCTGGACGTGCTGAGCGAGGATTTCATCCGCACGGCGCGCGCCAAGGGGTTGACTCGCCGGCGTGCGCTGTTCAAACACGGCCTGCGCACCGCGCTGATTCCGATGGCCACATTGTTCGCTTACGGGATCAGCGGGCTGGTCGTCGGCGCGGTGTTCGTCGAGAAGATCTTCGGCTGGCACGGCATGGGTGAGTGGGTGATCCTAGGCATCTCGACCCAGGACACGAACATCGTCGCAGCGATCACGTTGTTCACCGCGGCGGCGATTCTGCTTGCCGGACTGTTGTCCGACATCTTCTACGCCGCGCTGGACCCGAGGGTGCGGGTGACATGACGCAAGAGGCTACCGCTGAAGCCACCGGAACCACGCCCGCCAGGTCTGGCATCCACCCGGGCACGTTCACGTCGCGACGAAACCTGGTGGCACGCCGATTCATCCGCAACAGGCCTGCGGTGGTGGCGTTAATTCTGCTGGCGCTAGGGTTCATCGGCTGCTACGCCCTGCCGCCGCTATTGCCCTACGGCTATAACGATCTCGACTACAACGCGCTACTGCAGCCGCCGTCACTCAAGCATTGGTTCGGCACCAACACGCTCGGCCAGGACCTGCTGGCCCGAACCCTGTGCGGAATGCAGAAATCGATGCTGATCGGTTTTTGTGTCGCACTGATCTCGACCAGTGTCGCCGCCACCGTCGGATCGGTCGCCGGTTACTTCGGTGGCTGGCGCGACCGGAGGCTGATGTGGCTGGTGGACCTGCTGCTGGTGGTGCCGAGCTTCCTGCTGATCGCCATCGTCACGCCGCGCACCAAACACTCGAGCGGCATTGTCTGGCTCATCGTGCTGCTCGCGGCGTTCGGCTGGATGGTCAGCTCACGGATGGTGCGCGGCCTGACCATGAGCCTGCGTGAACGCGAATTCGTCCGGGCGGCAAGGTATATGGGGGTGTCAAGCCGCCGCATTATCGTGCATCACATCCTCCCGAACGTCGCGTCGATCCTCATTATCGACGCCACGCTCAACGTCGGATTCGCGATCCTGGCCGAAACCAGTTTGAGCTTCCTGGGATTCGGTGTTCAGCCACCCGACGTGTCGCTGGGCACGCTGATCGCCGACGGCACCCCTTCGGCAACCACATTCCCGTGGGTCTTCCTGTGCCCGGCCGGGACGCTGATATTGATCGTGTTGTGCGCCAACCTCACCGGCGACGGCCTGCGGGACGCGCTGGATCCGCGCAGCGGGTCAGCACGCCCCAAGAAGCGGCGGCCAAAGTGACAGCCCTGCTGGAAGTGACGGATCTGAACGTCACCTTCGATACCGGGGAGGTGGTGGTGCCCGCGGTGCGCGGCACGAGCTACCACATCGATCCCGGCGAAGTGGTCGCCATCGTTGGCGAATCCGGTTCGGGCAAAAGCACCGCCGCGATGGCAGTCGTGGGGTTACTGCCCGAATACGCCGACGTTTCGGGATCGGTGCGGTTGCACGGCGAGGAACTGCTTGGGTTGTCCGACAATGCGATGTCACGGATCCGCGGTAAGGCGATCGGTACCGTGTTTCAAGACCCGATGTCGGCACTGACGCCCGTTTACACCATCGGCGACCAGATAGCCGAAGCCATCGAGGTCCACGACCGCGACATCAGCCGAGCGGATGCCCGCAACCGGTCCGTCGAGCTGCTCGAGCTGGTCGGGATTGCGCAGCCGGAGCGCCGGGCGCGGGCCTTCCCGCACGAGCTCTCCGGCGGCGAGCGCCAGCGAGTGGTGATCGCGATCGCGATCGCCAATGACCCGGACCTGCTGATCTGCGACGAACCGACCACCGCGCTGGATGTCACCGTGCAGGCGCAGATCCTCGACTTACTGCGAACCGCGCGCGACGTCACCGGCGCCGGCGTGCTGATCATCACCCACGACCTCGGCGTGGTGTCGGAATTCGCCGACCGGGCACTGGTCATGTACGCCGGGCGTGCCGTCGAGATCGCCGCCGTCGAAGTACTTTACCGGGACCGCCGGATGCCCTACACGGTCGGATTGCTGGGTTCGGTGCCGCGACTGGACGCCCCGCAGGGCACCCGGCTGATTCCGATACCGGGCGCGCCGCCGACGATGTCGTCGCTGTCCCCCGGTGCCTGTCCTTTCGTCCCCCGTTGCCCGCTGGCGATCGACGAATGCCGTTCGGCGGAACCCGATCTCGTCACCGTCGGGGACGACCACTGGGCGGCGTGCATCCGCACCGACGACGTCGCGGGCCGCAGCGCGGCCGAAATCTTCGGCGTGTCAACGCAACCGCTGCCAACCGATAGCACCGCGGGCGAACCCCCGGTGGTGCTGCGGGTCACCGACCTTACCAAGACCTACCAACTCACCAAGGGCGTGATATTGCGCAGGCGGGTGGGTGAGGTGCGGGCGGTCGACGGCGTCAGCTTCACCCTGCGGCAGGGGCGCACCCTGGGGATCGTCGGCGAATCCGGTTCGGGTAAATC
>DATMMZ010000173.1:0-3364 GCA_035569455.1 Mycobacterium sp.
GACCTGGAGAAGCTCACCGGCAAGCAGGTTCAGCTGAACATCCTCGAGGTGAAAAACCCTGAGTCGCAGGCACAGTTGGTCGCGCAGGGTGTCGCCGAGCAGTTGTCCAACCGCGTGGCATTCCGCCGCGCCATGCGCAAGGCGATCCAGTCGGCGATGCGCCAGCCCAACGTCAAGGGCATCCGCGTGCAGTGTTCGGGCCGTCTCGGCGGCGCTGAGATGAGCCGCTCGGAGTTCTACCGTGAGGGCCGCGTTCCGCTGCACACGCTGAGGGCCGACATCGACTACGGGCTGTACGAGGCGAAGACGACGTTCGGCCGGATCGGCGTGAAGGTGTGGATCTACAAGGGCGACATCGTCGGTGGCAAGCGGGAGTTGACCGCTGCCGCGCCCACAGGTGCCGAGCGTCCGCGTCGGGAGCGTCCGTCGGGCACCCGTCCCCGCCGCAGCGGGGCGTCGGGCACGACCGCTACCGGTACCGACGTGAGCCGGGCCGCCGAGGAGGCTCCTGCCGCGGAGGCTCGTGCCGCCGAGCCGGCCCCTGAGGCACCCGCCGCCGAGCCGGCCCCGGAGGCACCCGCCCCCGAGCCGGCCCCGGCGGAGGCACCCGCTGCCGAAACCGAGAGCACGGAGAGCTGAATCATGTTGATTCCCCGAAAGGTCAAGCACCGCAAGCAACATCACCCAAGGCAGCGCGGCATCGCCAGTGGCGGCACCACAGTCACCTTCGGTGACTACGGTATCCAAGCGCTCGAGCACGCGTACCTGTCCAACCGGCAGATCGAGTCCGCGCGTATCGCGATCAACCGGCACATCAAGCGTGGTGGCAAGGTCTGGATCAACATCTTCCCGGACCGTCCGCTGACCAAGAAGCCGGCCGAAACCCGGATGGGCTCGGGCAAGGGCTCACCCGAGTGGTGGGTGGCCAACGTGAAGCCCGGACGAATCCTGTTCGAGCTGAGCTACCCCGATGAGGAAACCGCCAGGGCCGCGTTGACACGTGCGATCCACAAGTTGCCGATCAAGGCCCGCATTGTGACCCGAGAGGAGCAGTTCTGATGGCCACCGGAGTGTCCTCGGGCGAACTGCGCGAGCTCAACGACGAAGAGCTGATCGATCGTCTGCGGGAGTCGAAGGAAGAGCTGTTCAACCTTCGCTTCCAGATGGCCACCGGCCAGCTGCCCAACAACCGTCGGCTGCGCCTGGTTCGCCACGAGATTGCGCGGGTGTACACGATATTGCGCGAACGTGAGCTGGGGCTGGCCGCCGGTCCCGGCGGTGAGGAATCGTAATGGCAGGAAAACCGTCTGTAGACGCGGGCACCAGTGCCGATCGTAAGCCCAAGGGGCCCAAGCACACCCCGCGCACGGAGAAGCCGCGCAACCGTCGCAAGACCGCGATCGGTTACGTGGTGTCCGACAAGATGCAGAAGACGATCGTCGTCGAGCTCGAAGACCGGGTGAGGCACCCGCTGTACGGCAAGATCATCCGGACCACCAAGAAGGTGAAGGCGCACGACGAGAACGGTGACGCCGGCATCGGCGACCGCGTCTCGTTGATGGAGACCCGCCCGCTGTCGGCGACGAAGCGCTGGCGGCTCGTCGAAATCCTCGAGCGCGCCAAGTAGCTTTCTGAAGCGACAAAACGCATAAAGCCCCGAAACACTCGATGTTTCGGGGCTTCTGCGTCTTCTCAGCATCTGTGTCACGCCGTAATGCCGCGGTCGTCAATTTTCCAGCTTTCCGGCAGTCGGCCGGTGTAGTGTCCGGGCCACGTCGGGACGAGCGCAGATGAGAACGGAGCCGGACATGGCGGCGGAGTTTCAGGGCAAGATCGAGCTGGACATCAGGGATTCCGAGCCGGACTGGGGGCCGTACGCCGCGCCGACCGCCCATGACGGCGCACCCAACGTGCTCTACATCGTCTGGGACGACACCGGCATCGCCACCTGGGACTGCTTCGGCGGGCTGGTCGAAATGCCTGCCATGAGCCGGATCGCGGAGCGCGGCGTGCGGCTGTCGCAGTTCCACACCACCGCGCTGTGCTCGCCGACGCGGGCTTCGCTGCTGACGGGCCGCAACGCCACCACCGTCGGGATGGCGATCATCGAGGAGTTCACCGAGGGGTTCCCCGGGTACAACGGGCGAATTCCCGCCGACACCGCGCTGCTGTCGGAGGTGCTCGCCGAGCGGGGCTGGAACACGTACTGCGTCGGCAAGTGGCACCTCACGCCGCTGGAGGAATCGAACCTGGCCGCCACCAAGCGGCACTGGCCGCTGTCGCGGGGCTTCGAACGCTTCTACGGCTTCATGGGTGGCGAGACCGACCAGTGGTATCCCGACCTTGTCTACGACAACCACCCCGTCGCCCCGCCCGCGACGCCGGAAGAGGGCTATCACCTTTCGAAGGACATCGCCGACAAGACGATCGAGTTCATCCGTGACGCGAAGGTGATCGCGCCCGACAAACCATGGTTCTCCTACGTCTGTCCCGGCGCCGGCCACGCGCCGCACCACGTGTTCAGGGAGTGGGCCGACAAGTACGCGGGCAAGTTCGAGATGGGGTACGAGAAGTATCGAGAGATCGTCCTCGAGAACCAGAAGAAGATGGGCATCGTGCCGGCCGACACCGAGCTGTCGCCGATCAATCCGTATCTCGATGTCAAGGGGCCCAACGGTGAGCCGTGGCCGCTGCAGGACACCGTGCGGCCGTGGGACTCGCTGAACGACGAAGAGAAGAAGCTGTTCTGCCGGATGGCCGAGGTGTTCGCCGGTTTCCTGAGCTACACCGACGACCAGCTCGGCCGCATTCTTGACTACCTCGACGAATCCGGCCAGCTCGACAACACGATCATCGTGGTGATCTCCGACAACGGGGCCAGCGGCGAGGGCGGGCCGAACGGCTCGGTCAACGAGGTCAAGTTCTTCAACGGCTACATCGACACCGTCGAGGAGAGCATGCGGTTCTACGACAACCTCGGCGGCACCGATACCTACAACCACTACCCGATCGGGTGGGCGATGGCGTTCAACACGCCCTACAAGCTGTACAAGCGCTACGCCTCCCATGAGGGCGGCATCGCCGACACCGCAATCATCAGCTGGCCCAACGGGATTAGCGCACACGGCGAAGTGCGCGACAACTATGTCAACGTCTGCGACATCACGCCCACTGTCTACGACCTGCTTGGCATCGCCCCGCCCGAGACGGTCAGCGGTGTTGTCCAGAAGCCGCTCGACGGCGTGAGTTTCAAAGCGGCGCTTGAGGATTCCAAGGCCAGCACAGGCAAGGACACCCAGTTCTACACGATGCTGGGTACCCGCGGCATCTGGCACAAGGGCTGGTTCGCCAACACCGTTCACGC
>DATMMZ010000174.1:0-9019 GCA_035569455.1 Mycobacterium sp.
GCCCGGTCACGTCGACCTGACGTACTTCTACATTGATCATCGACACATCCTCTCGCGGGCCCCTCCCCGCGGGCGCGCGATGCCCAACTGCGTAGCCTCATACGCGGTGAGTGCACGCGCGGGCATTGTCGTCACGGGGACAGAGGTCCTGACGGGGCGAGTTAAGGACCGCAACGGACCCTGGATCGCCGACCGGCTCTTGGAGCTCGGGGTCGAACTCGCGCACATCACCATCTGCGGTGATCGTTCTCAAGACATCGAGGCTCAACTGCGCTTTCTGGCGGGCGAGGGAGTGGACCTGATCGTCACGAGCGGCGGCCTGGGGCCCACCGCCGACGACATGACAGTCGCCACGGTGGCCCGATTCTGTGGGCGCGAGCTGGTGCTTGACGCCGAACTCGAGGACAAGATCACTGACATCCTCAAGCGCTTCATGGCGCGTTTCAACAACGTGGATTTAGAAGCGGTGCGTACCGCCAACCGCAAGCAGGCCATGATTCCAGCCGGTTCGCATGTCATCGACCCGGTCGGCACCGCGCCCGGCGTCGTCGTGCCCGGCAAGCCATCGGTCGTGGTGCTGCCGGGACCGCCGCGTGAACTGCAGCCGATGTGGCCGAAGGCGGTGCAGACCGATGCCGTCCAGCACGCAATCGCCGGCCGAACAAGCTACCGGCAGGACATGGTTCGGATGTTCGGGCTGCCGGAGTCGGGGCTCGCCGAGACCCTGCGCGAGGCCGAGGGACAGGTCACAGGCTTCGAGCGGCTCGAGATCACGACGTGTCTGCGGCGCGGGGAGATCGAGATGGTCACCCGCTACGAACCCGACGCCGCGCCGGTGTACGAGCAGCTTGCGGAGCTGCTCCGAAAACGGCACGAGCGCGAGATCTTTTCCGAGGACGGCTCGCGGGTGGACGACCAGATCGCGCAGCTGTTGGCCGGTCGCCGGGTAGCGACCGCGGAGTCCTGCACGGCAGGGCTGCTGGCGGCGCGGCTCACCGACCGGCCGGGTTCGTCGGCATATGTCGCCGGGGGAGTCGTGGCATATTCCAACGACGCGAAAACCGACCTCCTCGGTGTGGACCCGGCGCTGATCGAAGCGCATGGTGCGGTGTCGGAGCCCGTGGCCGAGGCGATGGCCCACGGCGCGCTGAGCCGCTTCGGCGCCGATACGTCGGTCGCAATAACCGGGATCGCCGGGCCCGGTGGGGGAACGCCGGAAAAACCGGTCGGGACGGTCTGCTTCAGCGTGATGGTGGCGGGCGGACCGACGCAGACCCGAACCCTGTGGCTGCCCGGCGATCGATCGGATATCCGCGAGCGCTCGACCACCGTTGCGATGCACATGTTGCGGAGTGCGCTGGCCGGCGGGTTTCTGCCAACTTCGGGCAATATCCCGTCACGCAAGAACTAAATCGACTGGCAGCCCCGTTTCAGGCCACGCCCAAGCGAACACGACCGACACCGCCAGGAGACACCCAATGGACCACATCACTGCGCTCGTCACCGGGGCCAACCGCGGACTGGGAAGGCGGCTGGCCGCCGAACTCGTCGAGCGCGGCGCGAAGGTGTACGCCGCCGCACGCCGCCCAGAGACGGTCGACCTTCCGGGCGTCGTCCCGATCCAACTTGACATCACCGACCCCGAATCGGTGCGCCGCGCCGCACAAGCCGCACCCGACGTGAACGTTCTCGGGAAAAACGCCGGCGTATCGACGCGCTCGTCGCTGCTTACCGGGCGGCTGGAGGATGTGCGGCTCGAGATGGACACCCACTACTTCGGCACGCTGAACGTGACCCGCGCGTTCGTGCCGGTAATCGAACGCAATGGCGGCGGAGCCATTCTCAATGTGCTGTCGGTGTTGTCGTGGGCGCACGTGCCGGAGTCCGGCGCCTACTCAGCGGCAAAGGCGGCATCGTGGGCGATGACCGACGTAGTGCGCGAGGAGCTCGATCCGCGCGGCATTCACGTGGCAGCCTTGCACGTCGGGTACATGGACACCGACATGGCTAGCTTCGCCCCGGCAGACCAGAAGAGCGACCCCGCTGCCGTAGCCAAGCAGGCATTGGACGCGCTGTTTGCCGGGGAGCCCGAGATCCTCGCCGACGACCTGTCGCGTGCTGTCAAGGCGCAGCTCTCTGGGACAACGTCCGGCTAGAAGTCAGAAAACGCGGCCGCGACAGCTGAATTCGACGGTCCGCCAAGGGATCCTGCTCCAACGGAGTTCGTTGTCGACCTCGGCCAGAAGCAGGATTCGGCGATCAGGAACGCACTCTGGATGTAGCCGCGTGGGTTGGGGGCGCTACCTCTGGTCCTCGCGGGCCGCGCAAGCAGGCGACGGTGGCCAGGCGCGGGATTTGTCCACTCCGGTGCGACTCCGCGCCTACCGCGGGAGAACGGCCTCGACCGCCTCGATCACCTCGGGCGCATCCGGCTCGGTGCGCGGCCGAAATCGGTTGACGATGTGTCCGCCAGGGGCGATAAGGAACTTCTCGAAGTTCCACTGGATGTCGCCGGCGGCTCCGTCGGCATCTGGTGTCTTCGTGAGCTCGGCGTACAGCGGATGCCGTCCATCGCCATTCACCTCGACCTTCTCCAGCAGCGGGAACGTCACGCCGTACGTCGTCGCGCAGAAGGTCTTGATCTCCTCTGCGCTGCCCGGTTCCTGTCCCATGAACTGGTTGCACGGCACACCGATCACCGTCAACCCGCGGTCGCCGTAGTCAGCCGCCAACTTCTGCAGCGCGCTGTACTGGGGAGTCAGCCCACATTTGGAGGCAACGTTCACCACAAGCACCGCGCGATCAGAGAACTGCGACAGCGAGATTGGGTCGCCGTCGAGCGTGGTCAGGGGGATGTCGTGAATCGGCGCAGCGGTCATCCGTCCCACGTTACCGTGAGGCATGACGGCGGTTCGCCGGACGATCCTCGTCGCAATTCTGGCAGCGGCGGCGACCATGCCGGTCTGCGCGCCGGCAGCCGCCGACGACGGTTGGACCGGCTTGGTGCAGATCGGCGGCGGACGAAGCATCTACCTTGACTGCCAGGGCGCAGGAACCCCGACCGTCCTGATCATTCCGGGCAAGGGCAGTTACGCCGATGTCTGGAACGTCATCGTCCCCGCGGCCGACCCCGTACGGTCGTCGCCGTACGACCTGATCGCGGCGGCCGAACTCGAGCCGAGCAGGACAGCCACGCAGCCGACGGTCGCACAAACGACGCGTGTGTGCGCGTACGACCGACCGAACACCCGGCCCGACGGGGTGAATCGCTCAACGCCGATACCGCAACCGCACAACGTTCAAGAAGACGTTGACGATATTGTGAAACTGCTTTCCGCAGAAGGTATTTCGACACCCGTTGTGGTAGCCGCCCATTCTTACGGAGGACTGGTCGCGGACCTTTTGGCCCGCACCCACCCCGAACTGGTGAGCGGTCTGGTGATGGTCGATCCGGTATCGGAGTTTCTGCCATCGCTGGGCAATCCCGTGCAGAATGCCGCGTTCAACCGCGATGCGGCAACGCCGGCTGGCCCGGACGGCGAAGGGTTCCTCGCGGACGACGCGTATGCCCGGATCAGGGCCGCGCCTCCACTGCCGACGGTGCCCGCGATCGTCCTCAGCTCCGACAAGTTCCCGCCGCCCGCCCAACTGAAGCCCGACAACTACACGTTGACGCAGATCCAACAAGCCGGCAGCCGGCTCGCCAGCGAGCTCGGCACCACCAACGTGACCACGACGGACAGCGGCCACAACCTGATGCTCTACCAGCCGCAGCTGGTAGCCGACGAGATCATCGCGGTCGTCGAACGAGTACGTGAGCCCTAAGCCAATTCAGGGATGTTCAGTCGTGGGAGACGACGGACGACGTGGCGCCTGCGCATTGCGTCAACCATCGTTCGTGGCGATGTAACCAAGACGGCACCAATGCTTCACGCAGCGACCATCCAATTCGCAGTGTGTTGCTTTAACCCGTGGGTGTCATTGTGTCACAGTGGAATCACTATGACGATCGACTCCAAGCCAACGCCGGTGCCGGTCTGGCGTGATCCGCTGTCGCTGTGCTTTGAGACACACCGTCGGTTTCTGGTATTGCGTCTGCGGCGCCGACAGCGTGCGTACGCCCGAGGACGGCCAACGTGGTCCACACGGCCCCGATCGGAAAAGCGGCGGTAGTCCGACTTCAAAGGACAAGAGGGCCACCACAGATCGGACGGTTTGGGCACCAGAACATCCCAATTGCGGCGGCGTAGGGTCGAGTCGTGCGCATAATCATCGCCGGTGGGCATGGTCAAATCGCATTGCGTCTGCAGCACCTGCTGTCGTCTCGCGGTGACGAGGTGGTCGGAATCATCCGCAAGTCTGAGCACGCGCAGGACCTTGTTGCCGCGGGCGCCGAGCCGCTGGTTTGCGATCTGGAGTCAGCTGACGTCGCCGACATCGTCCGAATTCTGAAATCGGCTGACGTTGCGGTCTTTGCAGCCGGGGCGGGCCCAGGCAGTGGTACCGCACGTAAGGAAACGGTGGATCATGCAGCTGCCGTTCTATTCGCCGACGCCGCGGAGGCGGCCGGCGTGCGGCGATTCGTCGTCATCTCGTCCATGGGTGCCGACAGAGAGCCGCCGGAGGGCACCGACCCCGTGTTCGCGGCCTACCTTCGCGCGAAATCCGCCGCGGACGCCTACATCCGGTCCCGCGCCCAGTTGGACTGGACGATTCTGCGACCCGGCCGACTCACCAACGATCCAGGCACCGGCAGGGTGACGCTGGCGGAGTCAACGGGGTATGGACAAATCACCCGCGACGATGTCGCGGCGGTGCTGGCCGCGCTGCTCACCGAACCCGGCACGATCGGCCTCACACTGGAGCTGGTCGACGGCGACACCCCGGTAGCCGAAGCCGTCAAGGCGTTCGCCAGAGGCTGAGTGACCATCGGGCCGCGACTGCCGCCTGTTAGGCCGGCGTGCGTTCGAGCTCGTACCGCAAGGGATGGAAGGCTCCGCGCTTCAAGGCAGCCCGTAGAGGTGCGGGTCCTGAAACGTATTGGCACATCTGCTCGCCCGGCACTCGATCGAGCTGAACGAGTCGCCAACCACGCATGCGGGTCAACAAATCCTCTGGGTCCAGACCGGCTCCCAAGATGCGACTGAACCCGATCAGAATGAGGCGTGCTCCCGGGCCAGCCACGGCTGTGATGCTTTGGGCGTAGCTGTCGCGGCGGTTCGCCGGGATCATGTGGTAGCAACCGCCATCCATCAGAAGGTTGAAGTCCGCGCCAATGCGCAGTTCCTCCAATCGTGTTACGTCTCCGTGCACGAACTGGACCGGCACGTCCTGTGCGGCTGCTTTTTGCCGGGCCACGCGTACCGCATATTCGACCATCTCGACGCCGACCGTCTGCCATCCGTGCTTGGCGAGGTAAAGCGCGTTGCGACCCGTGCCGCTGCCAAGGTCTAGAGCACGTCCCTGCGTCATCTTGTCCGGCCCCTCCACAAGCTGTACCAGCCGATGATCAGGCACATCAGAAGGCCGTGGGCCGAGACCGAATCTGTACGCGACGTCTCCCGCCGCCCTGAGCACCGAATTAATCACGGCTGCTGCCAGCTCAGGAATGCCGCCCAAGCGCGGCCTCGGGCCGAGTCGGCTGCAACAGTTCGATCGGATTGCCAGAAGGGTCCTCCAACAGGATCTGTTTACCGCCTACCCCGGCGACGATGTCGTTTCTGAACCGGACTCCGGCTTCGCGTAGACGCTCGACTTCTCCATCCAGATCCGAGATTTCAAGCATGAACCGATTCCAACCACCTGGTTCGGGCAAGCGTCCGTCAGACATAGCCGCTCCACCGCCCGGACCGCCGCCTGGTGCGCTGAGGACAAGACGCAGATCGCCAAGGGACAGCATTGCGAAGGCGGGAGCTGGGTGCATGTCCTCGTGGAACCCCAGCAGTTGACAGTAGAACGAAATCGCTGCGTCGACGTCGTCAACGATGTAACGCACGCTCACCGAAGCCATAGCATCCTCCCTTCCGCGCGGCCAGAGCCTGATGTTGTGGACCTAGACCGCCCGCGGCAACTCTCAGCGGAGCGGGATGTCGTGGCCTTGCCCGCGCTCATCGGCGGGTCGTGGACCGAAGTAGCGGCGTTCGGCCACGTTGATGTGGACGTCGTTGATGCTGGCTTCACGTCGCCGCAACAGACCGCTGTCGACGAATTCCCACAGCTCATTGCCGTAACTGCGGTACCACTGGCCGGAGATATCGTGCCATTCGTATTGAAACCGGACAGCGATGCGGTTCTCCCGGAAGCCCCAGAGGCTCTTGCGCAAGACGTAGTCGAGTTCCTTCTCCCATTTGGCGGTGAGGAATGCGACGATCTCCTCGCGTCCGGTGATGAATAGGTCACGGTTACGCCAGACGGAGTCCTCGGTGTAGCCGAGACTGACGCGATGCGGGTCGCGGGTATTCCAAGCATCCTCGGCGGCTTGAGTTTTCGCGATGGCGCTATGGAGATCGAAGGGCGGCAACGGCGGCCGTGGCTCGTCCATGGTTGACCTCTCTTCGACCTCGTTTCGCTGATGGCTCTACCAACGTATCCCGGTCGCGAAGAGGCTGACCGCCCGGGCTTGCGACTCGCGCCAACGCGGAGGCCGAGGCGGCAGAACTCTACTTCCGGGGCCGGCGATCGAGGGTTAGCCTGCGGTTATGGCCATCGACCCCAGGACCACAGCCGTCGTGCTGATCGAGTACCAGAACGACTTCACCACCGAGGGCGGTGCGTTGCACGAGGCGGTCTCGGAGGTGATGGACGAGACTGACATGCTCGCCCATACGCGGGCAGTCGTGAAAGCGGCGCGGAATGCCGGGGCGACGATCATGCACGCCCCGATTGCCTTCACCGAGGGCTATGGCGAGATCACCAACCGCCCGTACGGCATTCTGAAGGGTGTCGTCGACGGCCAGGCATTCGTCAAAGGTTCGTGGGGCGCGCAGATCATTGATGAGCTGACGCCGGCGGCCGGCGACATCGTCGTCGAGGGAAAGCGCGGCCTGGATACGTTCGCCAGCACCAACCTCGACTTCATCCTGCGCAGCAAGGGAATTTCGACGGTCGCCCTCGGCGGATTCCTCACCAACTGCTGCGTCGAGTCAACCATGCGCAGTGCTTACGAGAACGGCTACCGGGTCATCACCCTGAGCGACTGCGTCGCCGCAACATCGGTTGAGGAGCACGAGAACGCGCTCAAGTACGACTATCCGATGTTCTCCCTGCCCATGACTGCCGCCGAGTTCGTCAGCGAGCTCAACACCTAGTGACCTCGACCCATTAGAAGAGGCCGGACGACCTCGCCGCGGCCCGCGTAGAGTCCGCCCAGTGGACGTCGACCTGGAGCTGCCCTCCGGGCGTATCCGGGCCCGACGGTGGGGTGCCGACGACGCGCCGTTGCTTCTGTGCGTCCACGGCCTCTCCGCGAACCTCTGCGGCTTCACGTACCTCGCCCAGCGTCTGGCCGGCAGCGACCGCCAGGTCGTTGCGATTGACCTCCGCGGCCGCGGCCACAGCGAGGTCACGCCGCCCGGCACGTACGGGCTGGAAAACCACGCACGGGACGTTCTCGCCGTCGCAACCGCTCTCGGCGCGGCCGTATTCGACCTCGTCGGTTGGTCGCTAGGCGCGTTGATCTCAATGCGGGTCGCACTCCACGACGGCGATCGCCTGCGCAGCGTCACGCTGATCGATCACACCGGGCCGGCGGATGCCGCGGCATTGGCGCCGATCCGCGCCGGTCTCAATCGCCTCGACGCCGTCGTGGCGACGCCGGAGGCTTATCTCCAGACGGTCCGCGATGGCGGCGTGATCAACCCCTGGTCGCCGTTCTGGGACGCCTACTACACCTACGAGCTCGAGCAGCTCCCCGACGGCTCGTGGAGCCCGTCGACCTCGCGTGCCGCCGCCGAAGAGGACCTCTATCAGGAGTGGCCGCGCGACTGGAGCGACCACTGGCGCGCGCTAACCATGCCGACCGTGGTGGTGCGGGCCATGAAGCCACTCAACGGTGCGCTCATTGTCCCCGACCACGCGATCGAGGCCCTCGCGGCGACGAACCCGGCGGTTCGCGTGGTGCAGACGCCGGAGAGCAACCACTTCACCTGCATTGTCGATCCGGTGACTCTCGCTGCGATCCAGGAGATTTCGCAGCCGTGACCGCGCGCCTGAAAGTGGCGATCCTCGACGACTACCAGAATGTCGCTCTCGACATGGCGGACTGGACCCCGGTGGCCGAACGCGCAGACATCACCGTCTTCAACGATCACATCGCCGACCCCGATGTCCTGGTTGATCGGCTCGCAGGGTTCGACATCGTGTTCGCGATGCGGGAACGGACACCGCTTCCGCGGGCGATCATCGAGCGGCTTCCGCGCCTGAAGATGATTGCCTCCACCGGACCTTTCAACGCGTCGATCGACATGGCGGCCGCGGCGGACCACGGTATTCACGTCGGAACAACAGGTGGCACGATCGCCTCGACCGTGGAGTTGACGTGGGCGCTCATCCTGTCCGCCGCACGCAACATCGTCACCGAGAACATGGCTGTGCGCAGCGGCAAGTGGCAGATATCCGTCGGCCGCGAGTTGGCCGGACAAGTGCTTGGCGTCTTGGGACTTGGCCACATCGGTAAACGAATCGCCCGAATTGGCAACGCCTTCGGCATGGACGTCATCTCGTGGAGTCAGAACCTCACCGAGGACGCGGCGGCAGAGGCAGGTGCCCGTTACGTCGGCAAGGATGAACTGTTCAGCACGTCGGACGTACTGACCATCCACCTGAAGCTGAGTGAGCGCTCACGAAACTTGGTCGGGGTGGCCGAGTTAGCGGCGATGAGACCAACCACGTTGCTGGTCAACACTTCTCGTGGACCGATTGTCGACGAGTCGGCATTAGTCGACGCTCTTCGGTCGCGGTCGATCGGGGGAGCGGCACTTGACGTATTCAACACGGAGCCGCTGCCCATCGGGCACCCGCT